>NZ_JBHTWX010000093.1:0-35878 GCF_042792155.1 Kitasatospora sp. NPDC056651
CGCCGACCAGGCGACGGCCGAACAAGTGGCCATCGAACCACCCACACCCGTCCTGACCAGGTAATCACCACCTCCCGCTCAACGGGGGAACCTCACCGGAGCAACCCCCGCGAGCGCGGGGCCGACGCAAGGTGGGGCGGTATGGGTGAATATGGGCGAGAGCAACCCCCGCGAGCGCGGGGCCGACCGGATCTCGATCCACCGCCAGCGCGGCTCGGCGGAGCAACCCCCGCGAGCGCGGGGCCGACTGACGCTCCGCCGGTGTACGACGGGCGGAGTCGGAGCAACCCCCGCGAGCGCGGGGCCGACCGCTATTCCCGGCGCGCTGGTCGGGGTGCATGGGAGCAACCCCCGCGAGCGCGGGGCCGACTTCGAGGCGAACTGCGCGAGCTGCAAGCCCGGGGGAGCAACCCCCGCGAGCGCGGGGCCGACGACGTGGCGCCGGCTGTTCTCGTGAGGAGGTGGGAGCAACCCCCGCGAGCGCGGGGCCGACTTATCCTGGCTGTCCGTCACGCTTTCCTCCGCGGAGCAACCCCCGCGAGCGCGGGGCCGACTGGCCCAGCTTGAACTGGCCCTGCTCCTTCATGGAGCAACCCCCGCGAGCGCGGGGCCGACAGCCAGCTGCGGCTGTTTTTGCCGAGCAGGTAGGAGCAACCCCCGCGAGCGCGGGGCCGACGATCTTCTCCATCCACTCCTCGACCTCCTCGGAGAGCAACCCCCGCGAGCGCGGGGCCGACAGGCGCGGGTCCAGGCCCCGATCTCCTCCGGGGGAGCAACCCCCGCGAGCGCGGGGCCGACGGAGACGGGGTCCAGGCCCCAGAGGTCGAGGCGGAGCAACCCCCGCGAGCGCGGGGCCGACCCCGCATCCCTCTCCATTCCCGAGTCCCCTGCGGAGCAACCCCCGCGAGCGCGGGGCCGACCCTGCGAGCCGTACAGCAGCCGGAGCGTGTGGGGAGCAACCCCCGCGAGCGCGGGGCCGACCCGGGGATCCGGCGTCTTGGTCAGCCAGCGATCGAGCAACCCCCGCGAGCGCGGGGCCGACTGGCGGGCAGCGCGGCGGTGACGTCGAGGAGCGGAGCAACCCCCGCGAGCGCGGGGCCGACATCGAGGCCGGACGCGTGCTCGACCAGGCCCGGGAGCAACCCCCGCGAGCGCGGGGCCGACCCTGCCGGTGGTCGTGATGGTGAGCACGGTGCGGAGCAACCCCCGCGAGCGCGGGGCCGACGCCGGCCGGGGGCCGCTGCTGCCCGACGGGCTGGAGCAACCCCCGCGAGCGCGGGGCCGACGCCAGGCGCTCCGGCGTCTCCTCGCCACCGCCGGAGCAACCCCCGCGAGCGCGGGGCCGACAAGTTCCAGGCGTCGGTGAACCAGGTGACCAGGGAGCAACCCCCGCGAGCGCGGGGCCGACCGTCGACCGCCCGGCTGCTGAACCCGACGCTGGGAGCAACCCCCGCGAGCGCGGGGCCGACACTTCCTGACCTGCAGCGATTCTCCTCAGAGGGCGCCGATTGATTCAGTTCGATTCGGCAGAAGGTCCATACCATCGCTCCTGAGTGTTAGTCATATCTTTTCGTAGGCAAGCAAATTGTCAGTGCCAGGACCTAGGCTCCCGAAGCGTACTCGCACATGGAGGTTGGAGCGATGGCTGAGGACCGTTGGCAGTGGTATCCACCCGAGGTCAAGGGCTGGCTGGGTGTGTTGTGGGGGAAGTCGGCCGGGCGGGCCGGGGGGTCTGCCAACCTCCTGCTGTCGCACATGCTGGACACCGCGGCGGTGGCGGAGGTCGTCTGGGACCGCTACCTGCCGCCCGTGACAAAGCGGCGTCTGGACGCCGTCGCGGGCGGTCAAGGGACGGGGCGGCGTCTGTTCGCCTGGCTGTGCGGGATCCATGACTACGGCAAGGCCGTCCCCGCCTTCCAGCACGTGGACTCCGACTTGGCGGACGCGGTCCGCCGAGCGGGCCTCTCATGGGACAGGTTCGCGGTGAAATCCGAGTCTTGGCGGCACGACAAGGCCGGCGGCCGTCTGCTGCGTGCGGCGCTCGCCAAGGCAGGGTGGGCGGAGGAGCAGATCGACTGGGTCTGGCCGTTGGTCGCCGGCCACCACGGGCGCTTCCCCACGCTGGGCCAGCTGCGCCCGAAGAAGGAAGCCCTCCAGGGGAAGGGGCCGTCCTGGAAGCTGGCGCAGTCGGCGCTGGTGGAGGTGTTCTCCCGGGAGCTGGGCTTCGAGGGGGAGTGGCCGCTGGCCGCGGTGGAGCCGGCTCTGGTGCCGAGCCGTGCGATGCAGCTCCAGCTGTCCGGCCTCGTGGTGATGGCGGACTGGATCGCCAGCGACGAGCGGCATTTCGCCGGGATTCCGGACCTCGCGAAGGTGACGATCGTCCAGGCGCGGCAGCGGGCGGCTGCGGCGTGGTCGAGCCTCGGGTTGCGCGGCGGGTGGGGGGTGCTGCCGACTCCCGGTCCCGAGGCGTTCCGGGACCGCTTCGGTCACGGGACCCGGCCGTCGCAGGACCTGGTGCTCGATGTCGTGCGTCGGATGGGCGGACCGGGCCTGGTGATCGTCGAGGCGCCGATGGGGGAAGGGAAGACGAAGGCCGCGCTGGCAGCGGCCGAGCTGCTGGCCGCCCGGTACGGCCTGGACGGGGTGTACCTGGGCATGCCGACCCAGGCGACCGCGGATCCGATGTTCACCCAGGTCCGCGCCTGGCTGCGCAACGTCGAGGAGGGGCTGGAGGACCAGGTCGCGCTGCTGCACGGCAAGCGGATGTTCAACAAGGAGTGGCGCGGTCTGCTGGAAGGCGCGGGGGAATGGAGCCAGGACGCAGACTCCCGCTACTCGACGGTGGACGAGTACGGCATGCGGTCCGATTGCTTCGACGGTTGCGGGGGTGAGGGAGAGGGCGGCGAGCGCAGGGCTCCCGCCGAGTGGTTCCTCGGCCGTCGCCGTGGCCTGCTGAGTCCGTTCGCGGTCGGCACGATCGATCAGCTGCTGTACGCCGCGACCCGCACCAAGCACGTGATGCTGCGGATGGCCGGCCTGGTGGGCAAGGTCGTGGTTCTCGACGAGGTCCACGCCGCTGACGTCTACATGTCGCAGTTCCTGCTGGAAGGCCTGTGGTGGCTCGGGCAGGCCGGGGTGCCGGTGGTGTTGCTGTCGGCGACGCTGCCGCCCGAGCAGCGGCGCCGGCTGGTCGCCGCCTACCTGGCCGGAACGCGGTCGGCGGAGGTCGCAGCGGGGCTGGAGGTTCCCGAGCCGCAGGGGTATCCGAGTGTGACGGCGGCCTGGCCTGGCCGGGGCGGGAAGCCGGAGGTGCTGGTCGAGAGCACGGAGTCCTGGCGTGACGACCTGCGGGTGCGGGTCGAGGTCCTCGACGAACCGCCGACGCGGACCGATTCCCGGGCCGCGGAGAACGACGCCGGGGCGGCGGACACCCCGGTCGTCGACTACCTGAGGGAGCGTCTGGTAGGCGGCGGGTGCGTCCTGGTCATCCGCAATACGGTGGACCGCGCCCAATCCACCTTCGACGCCCTCCGCAAGGAGTTCGGCGCCGACGTCCGCCTCCTGCACGGGCGCCTGCACACGGGCCACCGGGCCGACCGTACCCAGGAGGTGCTGGATCTCCTCGCCCCTCCGGCCGTGGGCGCCGGGCGTCCCGGCAGGCTGATCGTCGTCGCCACCCAGCTCGCGGAACAGTCGTTCGACGTCGATGCCGACCTGCTGATCACCGACCTCGCGCCGATGGACCTGTTCCTCCAGCGCATCGGCCGCCTCCACCGCCACGACGGGGTGAAGCGTTCCGCCCTGCTGGAGCAGCCCACGGTGGTCGTCACCGGCGTCGGCCTCGACGGGGGCGGAGCGCCGCACATACTGCGCGCCTCCGAGGGGATCTACGGCCGCTACCTCCTGCTGCGTACGGCGGCCGAGGTGGAGCGGGTGACGGCCGGTGGGGGCACGTGGAGCATTCCCGGCCAGGTGGCGGACCTGGTCGCCCGGGTCTACGGGACGGACCCCGTCGTCCCGGAGGCGTGGGGCGAGGCCGAGACGCAGGCTCGGCGGGACTGGGAGGAGCGGCAGACCGAGCGTCGCGCGAAGGCTGCCGAGTACGTGCTGACCCGCGCTGGGGAGCACGGGGCTGCGACCCTGGCCGGTCTGCACTACGGAGGCCACGGCTCCCTGGCCGAGGGGCAGTTCGAGGCACTCGTCCGGGACGGGGACCGCAGTGTGGAGGTGGTCCTGGTGCGTGGCACCGAGGATCGCTTCCGGACGGTGACGGGCCGCAGCCTCGGGCCGAACGGCGAGGTCGCGGCGGATGTGGTGGACGACGTGCTCTGCGGCACGGTCCGCCTGCCCGCCAGGCTGACCGAGGCGGCCGAGCAGGCACTCGGTCCGCTGCCGGGCTGGCGGGACCATCCATGGCTTCGCTACAGCCTCGCCCTCAAGCTCGACGAACAGGGCGAAGCGTCGCTGGGGGACTTCCGGCTGCGCTACGACGAGGCGCTCGGGCTCGTGGTGAGCGGCGGCCGCCCGTACCGGTAGAGCGCGTGGGTGGAACGGACACCATGCCGTTCCGCCCACGCGCGCCCCTCGCCCCCGCGAACGCGGGGCCGACGTGCTCTCGGCCGAGAGCCGGAAACACGGCCAGGGGCCATCCCCGCGACGGAACCCGCGGGGCCGAGGCAATTTAAGCATTCGCCCTACAACAGACCATCGGAGATGCCATGCTTAGCCAGCAGCGAGCTAAACATAGCCAGTTGGGAGAACAGCGCGTGCCTGGGTACAGCCTTGTCGACGAACCGTGGCTGACGGTGTGCCCCGCCGGCGGCGGGCCTCCCATGAGGCTGGGGATCGCCGAGGCCCTGGCCCGCGCCCACGAGCTGGAGGGCCTCGTCGTCGAGTTCTCCACCCAGCTGCCTGCCGTCCTGCGCCAGGTCCTGCTGCCCGTCGTCGCCCACGCCATCGGCGTGCCTCAGACCCTGCGGGAGAAGGGCGACCGGCTCGCCCGGAAGGATGGGTTCACCCAGGGCGAGATGGACAGCCTCCAGAGCTACCTTCACGAGCACCGTGCGAAGTTCGACCTCTTCGACCCCGTAGCCCCGTTCGCGCAGGTCGCCGGGCTGCGGACCGCCAAGGCCGAGACGAAGGGCTCCGCCGCCCTCGTGGCGACCGCGGCGAGCGGCAACAACGTCCCGCTGTTCGCCAGCCGTACGGACGCGGACCCGCTCGATCTGACACCGGCCCAGGCCGCCCACTGGCTCGTGCACACCCACTGCTGGGACACCGCGGCGATCAAGACCGGCGTCGTCGGAGACGACCAGGTGAAGGCGGGCAAGACGACGGGGAACCCGACCGGTCCCCTCGGCCAGCTCGGCGTCATCGTCCCCACCGGACGGACGTTGTACGAGACCCTCCTGCTGAACCTCCCGGTCACCCCGCCCGGTGTCCTCGGCGTCCCGCAGTGGTCGCAGGGCCCGCACGGACCAGCCTGGAGGCCCCGCGAGGCCGAGGGCCTGCTCGACCTGTGGACCTGGCAGGCCCGGCGGATCCGGCTCGTCCCGCACCAGGACGAGGACGGCCGGCTGAAGGTCGCCCGGGTGGTCATCAGCGCGGGTGACCGGCTCCTGGTCCTGCCCGGACAGGAACCGCACACCGCCTGGGCGTTCGCCGCGCCCGCCAAGAAGTCGGCCTCGGCCCTGCCCGAGCGCAGGCCGCGCCGGCACACCCAGGGCAAGGCCGCCTGGCGGGGCCTGGACGCACTCCTTGCTCCGACCCGCCAGAGCTCCGACGGCTTCGAGACCAGCATCCTGCTAGACGAGGTCAGCGCCCTGCGGGAAAGCGGCAGACTCGACGCCGACTATCCGCTGCAGGTCGAGACCTTCGGCATGGTCTACGGCACCCAGTCCTCCGTCGTCGAGGACGTCATCCACGACGCGATCCCGCTGCCGCTGCTCGCCCTCCACCAGGACAGCGAGGCCCACCAGCTCCTCCTGGACGTGGCCGAGCAAGCGGAGCAGCTCGCGAAGGCCGTCAACAACCTCTCCGCCGACCTGCGCCGGGCCGCCGGGACCGATCCCATCCCGTGGGACAAGGGCCAGCGCCCCGGCGACCTCCTCCTACACACCCTCGACCCCCTGGTGCGTCGCCTGCTCGCCGGCGTCCGCGACGCCGGTACCGACGACGACATCCTGGAGTGCGGCAGGCTCGCCTGGGAGGGACTCGCCCACCGCCGCGCGCGGGACGCGGCGAACGAGCTCCTGCTGGCCGCCCCCACCGCCACCTTCCAGGGCCGCACCCTCACCCCGGCCAGCAAAACGGGCAAACCGGGCAAGCCGCAGACCTACAAGCTCGGCACCGCCGGTGCCAACTTCCGGCGCCAGGTCGACGAGATCCTCCCCCGTTACGCCGACGCCGTCCGGAAAGCGGCCGCCGCCCGGGCAGCCGAGACCGGACCCGCCCTCGAACCCGACCCCGCCCCTGGAGCGGACCTTGACGACTGAAGACGCCACCACCGCCAAACAGCGCCGGTACTGGGACCAGCACACCGCCCCCGACCACACCTGGCGCACCGACCCCCGCAGCGGGCAGCCGCGCCGGCCCCCGGGCGAGGACCTCGCGGCCCTGCGCTCCGGCCTCGGGCGCCCCGTCATGGACAGCCCCAAGATGTGGCCCCTCTACAGCTGCGAAGTCAATGACGTCCTCGCCCTGCGCGACGAAGTCTCCGACGAACAGAAGGCCGAACACGCGGCCCTGGCCCTCTACGGACTCCACCAGCAGAGCCAGTCCACGCCGATGCACCGCCGCGGCGTCAAGCTAGGCGAGGCCCTGCGGGCCCTGCGCCGCAGCGGCAAGTTCAGCGAGGACGCGCTCGACACCCGCGTCGCCCAGCTCGCCGGAGCCACCAGCGTGGCGGCCCTGCTGGTCCACCTGCGCGGCCTGATCACCCAACTGCGCACCGTCGGGCAGCCGTTGGACTACAACCACCTGATGGCCGACATCCAGGCCTGGCACCACACCGACCGGCGCCCGCAGGTGCGCCTCAAGTGGGCCATCGGCTACCAGGCGTGGAAGGACAACGAGAAGGACAAGGGTCCCGCCGACAGTTGACCGTCCCGGCGAACAGCCGTAACCCTGCACACCCACCGCCACCCTTCGAGGAGAAGCGCATGACCGCCCGCCTCTACATCGACGTACACATCCTGCAGACCGTCCCGCCGGCGAACCTCAACCGGGACGACAACGGCAACCCCAAGGAGGCCTACTTCGGCGGCAAGCGCCGCTCCCGCGTCTCCTCCCAGGCCTGGAAGCGCGCCACCCGCGTGCACTTCGCCGAGAGCCGCGACCGGCAGGACCTCGCCACCCGCACCAAGCGGATCGCCGCCCAGCTCGCCAAGGGCATCGCCGAGCGCGGCGGCGTCGCGGCCGAGGACGCGCAGCGGATCGCCGATGCCCTGATCAAGTCGACCGGGATCTCCGCGGGCAAGAAGGCCGGCGACACCGCCTACCTGCTCTTCTACGGGCGGCGGCAGCTGGAGGGCATCGTCGCCCTGGTCGCCGACACCGCCGCCGACCTCGCCGCCCTCGACGCCAAGGCCCTGGACGAGGCCGTCAAGGCCCTGCCGGTCAAGGAGCAGTTGCAGAGCGGGCACCCCGCGGACGTCGCGCTCTTCGGCCGCATGGTCGCGGACATCCCCAGCCTGAACGTGGATGCCGCGACGCAGGTCGCGCACGCGATCTCCACCCACGCCGCCGAGCTTGAATTCGACTACTACACGGCGGTGGACGACGAGAACACCGCCGACGAGACCGGCGCCGGGATGATCGGCACCATCGGCTTCAACTCCGCCACCCTCTACCGTTACGCCACCGTCGGCCTGCACCAGCTGCGGGAGAACCTCGGCGACGACAAGGCCGCCGTCGACGCCGTCGACCTGTTCGTCGACTCCTTCGCCCGCTCCATGCCCACCGGCTACGGCAACTCCTTCGCCCACCGCACCCGCCCCAGCCTGGTCGCCGTCGTCGTGCGCGCCGACCAGCCGGTGAACCTCGTCTCCGCGTACGAGAACCCCGTCCCGGCGAGCCGGGGCATCGTCGCGGAGTCCGCGCGCCGCCTCGCCGGAGAGTTCACCACCGCCACCGAGCAGTGGGGCGACAGCCCGCTGTACGTCGGCGTCTGCCACACCGTCACCGCCGACCCCGACGAGACCGGGCAGCAGCTGACGCAGGCCTTCGGCGCGAACCGCACCTTCCCCGAGCTTCGCGACGCACTGCGCACCGCCCTCACCGAGCGGGTGAACGACAACTGATGCCCGCCGACCCCACCCCCGCACCGGCCCTCGCCCCGGACCCGACACCGGACCCGGGCCCGCAGGACGAGGCTCAGGCGGTCCTCGTGCTGCGGCTGGCAGGTCCGCTCCAGTCCTGGGGCGACCGCAGCGCGTTCAACCGCCGTGACAGCCGGCCCCAGCCGACCAAGTCCGGTGTCGTCGGCTTGCTCGCCGCGGCCGCGGGCCGCCCGCGCGAAGCGGACATCACCGACCTGGTCGGCCTGCGCCTGGGCGTGCGCATCGACCAGCCCGGCACCCTGCTGCGCGACTACCACACCGTCAGCGACTACCGGGGCCAGCCGCTGCCGCAGGCCGGCGTCAACGCCAAGGGCGTCCAAAAGCCGACCTCCCCGGCCAAGGACACCCACGTCACCCACCGCTACTACCTCCAGGACGCGGTGTTCGTCGCCGCCGTCCAGGGCCCGGCAGCTCTCGTCGAGGCGCTCGCCGAGGCGATCCGCAGCCCCGCCTTCCCGCTCGCCCTCGGCCGGCGTTCCTGCGTGCCCACCCAGCCGATCGCCCTCGGCGCGGTGCGCGACGGCACTGTCGAAGCGGTCCTGGCGGAGGAGCCATGGCAGGCGGGGGAGGTCGCCAAGGCCGCCTACCGCCGGCGGGCCGAACGGGGCCCGGAGCCGTTCTCCCCGTATCGGATCGACCTGGCCGCGACCTTCGACGACCCCTCGGGCGACGACACCGTCCAGGACGTCCCCCGCACCTTCGACCCCCGCGAACGAGGGTTCTCCACCCGGCGAATCCGCCACGCCTGGCTCGACGTCCCCACCGGACTCCGCTCCTCCGCCACGACCGTCCAGCCGGCCGCCGCGATCGCCGGCCACGACCCGTTCGCCCTGCTGGGCTGGTGACCCGATGACCTACCTCTCCCGCGTCCGCATCAACCCCCTGCGCGCGGCCAGCCGCACCCTGCTCGCCAACCCCCGCGCCCTGCACGGCGCCGTCACCGCCGGAGTCCCCGACCTCGCCCCCGGCGACCGGATCCTGTGGCGCCTGGACGCCGACCACCCGCGCCGCCCCATGCTGCTTGCTCTCTCCCCCTCCAAGCCGGACTGGACCCACATCGTCGAACAGGCCGGATGGCCCGACGCCGAAGGCGAGCACTACGCGGTCCGCGACTACACCCCGCTGCTCGCCCAACTCGCCGTCGGCCGCGAGTTCGCCTTCCGGCTCAAGGCCAGCCCCGTCCAGAACACCTCCAAGCCCGACAAGGCGAGCGCCCACCGCACCAAGAGCGCGGACGAACTCCACCACCGCTCCTACCGCATGGCCCACCGCACCGCCGCCCAGCAGCTCACCTGGTTCCTGGACCGGACTGACCGCTGGGGCTTCACCATCCCCGATGCACGCACCGACGACCCGGCGCCCGGCCTCGAACCGTCGGCCCCTGACGACCCGGCCAGCGCGCGACCCGCCCGCGAGGTGAGGATCACCGACCGCGGCCGCGCCACCTTCACCAAACCCGGCACCCGCACCCCGGTCACCCTCACCACCGCTACCTTCGAGGGCCGACTGCACATCAGCGACCCGGAACTGATGCAGGCCGCCCTCCTCGGCGGCATCGGCCCGTCCAAGGCCTACGGCTGCGGCCTGCTCACCCTCGCCCCGCTGCCCGCCGGACACCGCTGACCGATGGCCGACATCTGGTGGAAAGCCCACCCACATGACCTGCATCGCCTCGCCGACCGTGTCTCCAGCGTCTACGTCGAGCGCAGCCACATCGACCGGGACGAGAACGCCGTCGTCGTCATCAACAAGCGCGAGACCGTCCGTGTCCCGGCGGCGATGGTCGCCGTGATGCTGCTCGGTCCGGGCACCCGCATCACCCACGGCGCCGTCAACCTGCTCGCCGATTCCGGTACCACCGTGTGCTGGGTCGGCGAGCAGGGCGTGCGCATGTACGCGGCCGGGCTCGGTCCCAGCCGCGGCGCGGGTCTCCTCAACCGGCAGGCGTGGCTGGTCAGCCGTACCAAGGAACGCCTGGCCGTCGCCCGAACCATGTACCGCATGCGGTTCCCCGGCGAGGATGTCGGCACCGCCACCATGCAGCAGCTGCGCGGCCGTGAGGGCGCCCGCATCCGCAAGCTCTACCAGGCCGAGTCACGCCGCACGGGCGTGGAGTGGAACGGGCGGGTCTACAAGGCGGGTGACGCGTATGCCGCGGGCGACGACCTCAACCGGCTGCTGTCGGCGGCCAACGCCGCGCTCTACGGGATCTGCCACGCCGTCATCACCGGCCTGGGGGCCAGTCCCGGCCTCGGCTTCGTCCACACCGGGCTGGCCACCTCGTTCGTCCTCGACATCGCGGACCTCTACAAGGCCGACTACACCATCCCCCTTGCCTTCGACCTCGCCAAGCAAGGCCACACCGAAGAGCGCGACGCCCGCCTCGGCCTGCGCGACCGCATCGCCCAGGAGAAACTCCTGGGCCGCATCGTGCACGACGTCAAAGCACTCCTCAGCCCCGACGGCACCGAGATGCCCGACGCCGAGGTCAACGAACTCTGGGACGAACGCGCCGGCACGGTCCAGGGCGGTGTCAACTGGTCGGGCACCGAAGGCCCGCCCGCGCCCGCCGTGTCCGACCCGGCAATGGGCGACGAACACCTGGCCGTCATCGGCCCGGAGTTCACCCAGGACACGAGCAGCCCATGACCGTCATCATCCTCATCGCAGCTCCCGATGGCCTGCGCGGACACCTCACCCGGTGGATGGTCGAAGTCAACGCCGGCGTCTTCGTCGGCACCCCCGGCCGCCGCGTCCGCGACCGCCTCTGGGACCTCCTCGCCACCCGCATCGGCGACGGCCAGGCCGTACTTGTGGAACCCGCCGCCAACGAACAGGGCTGGACCGTCCGCACGGCGGGCAAGGACCGCTGGAAGCCCGTCGACTTCGACGGACTGATTCTCTCGGCGCGTTTCCACCGATAGACTTGCAGGTCACGAAGTGTCGGCCCCGCACACGCGGGGATGGTTCCGCGACGGCCGCGTGACCGTCTCCCTGCTGGCCGTCGGCCCCGCACACGCGGGGATGGTTCCGCGACGCGGCGTGGGTCGAGCTGGACCGGAAGGTCGGCCCCGCACACGCGGGGATGGTTCCTCGCCCTGATTGCAGGCGTTTCGCCTGAAACGGTCGGCCCCGCACACGCGGGGATGGTTCCCCCGACCTGCCCGCGCCGAGGATCACCAGCGAGTCGGCCCCGCGCACGCGGGGATGGTTCGGGGGCGGCGGAGCAGGCCGGCCTGACCTCGCGGTCGGCCCCGCACACGCGGGGATGGTTCCCGGTGCGGGTACCGGGGCTGGTCGGCGACGTCGTCGGCCCCGCACACGCGGGGATGGTTCCACCCTGCTTCCCATCCGCCGGATCACCCGGGCGTCGGCCCCGCACACGCGGGGATGGTTCCTCGGCCGGGTGGAACGCGGTGCGGCCCCGGGAGTCGGCCCCGCACACGCGGGGATGGTTCCGGCCGGCTCGACTACTTCCAGTACGAGCCCACGTCGGCCCCGCACACGCGGGGATGGTTCCCCCTCTCGGGTGGACCCCTCTTCGGTGTTGTTGTCGGCCCCGCACACGCGGGGATGGTTCCTCCAACCCCGCTTTCTCCGCCTTGGTGATGACGTCGGCCCCGCACACGCGGGGATGGTTCTGGGAAGCTCGGATTCCTTCGGCGGCGTGGAGTGTCGGCCCCGCACACGCGGGGATGGTTCCGCGATCACGGCGCCGATGGCGAGCGCGGCCGGGTCGGCCCCGCGCACGCGGGGATGATTCCAAGCGGGACATCGTCGACTCGACGCGCGGCCCGTCGGCCCCGCGCACGCGGGGTCAGCAGCTTCCTGGGCTGGAGCAACGGTTCGCCGCGCACGTGGGAGGTCCCCGCTCCGGAAGCGGGGCGGGGATCCTCCGGCGTCGCGTCAGTGCATGGGCGCCAGCACCGGGCTG
The DNA here is from genome assembly GCF_042792155.1 of Kitasatospora sp. NPDC056651. Classification (NCBI taxonomy): domain Bacteria; kingdom Bacillati; phylum Actinomycetota; class Actinomycetes; order Kitasatosporales; family Streptomycetaceae; genus Kitasatospora; species Kitasatospora sp. NPDC056651. Next base: position 12,274 of record NZ_JBHTWX010000093.1, read on the forward strand.
TTGTGGTAGGCGGCGATGCGCCACGAGCCGTCGTTCTTCTCCAGGACCCAGGTGGCGTTGACCTTGCGGGTGTCGGGGACCTCGCTCTCGCCGGGGAACAGGATGCCGGACTCGCTGGTGACGATCGCGGCGCTGTCCCCGAGGAAGCGGATGCCGAGCTGCTTGTTGTAGGTCGAGCTGCCCTTGAGCGGCCCCTCGAAGCCCTTGGCCATGCTCTCCCGGATCACGTTGCGGCCCGCGCGCAGCGAGCCGGGCAGGATGGCGGTCGCGTCCTCGGTGTAGTGGGTGACGAAGGCGTCGGGGTCGTTGGCCTCCCAGGCCTGGTAGGTCGAGTTCAGCACGGCCTTGATCGCGGCTTCGTCCTCGGTGCGGGTGGCGGTACGGGTGACAGACATCGGATTCTCCGTAAGGTGTTGGTCGGCCCGGCTGTTCCGACGGACTCGCCACTACGTACCGACGCCGTCCCCGGAATTCATCGCGTCGGCGGAGAGAAGTTTTCCGGGCTCCGGTGCGACGCGAGCGAGGCCCGGCGCCGGGTGGGGGGTGTATCGGCACAACGACCGTGGCGTGCTGCCGAGTTGCTCTACGATGGCCGTTCCGAGCGGGCCGGAGGGGGCATGCGGTGGGCACAGGGGATGACTTCGGCGGCCGTATCGCGCCGTACCGGCCGGAGTTGCTGGCCTACTGCTACCGGATGCTCGGCACCGTCCACGATGCCGAGGACCTGGTCCAGGAGACCTATCTGCGGGCCTGGCGGGCGCGCGAGCAGTACGACGAGGCCCGGAGCTCGCCGCGTACCTGGCTGTACCGGATCGCCACCAACGCCTGTCTGACGGCCCTGAAGGGCTCGGGCCGACGGCCGTTGCCGTCCGGGCTGGTGACGGAGTCGGAACCGCTCGGGCCGCTGGTGCGCGGCGACGACGTGCCCTGGTTGCAGCCGTTCCCCGACGCGCTGCTCGGCACCGGCGACCCGGCCGGTACGGTGATCGACCGCAGCAGCCTGCGGCTGGCGTTCGCCGCTGCTCTGCAGCACCTGTCGGCGCGCCAGCGCGGCGCGCTGATCCTGCGGGACGTGCTCGCCTTCACGGCGTCCGAGGCCGCGGACATCCTCGGCACCTCGTCGGCGTCGGTGAACAGTTCCCTGCAACGGGCGCGGGCCCGGCTCGGGGAGACCGGCTTCGTGGACGAGGACCTCGGTGAGCCGCTCGCGGCCGAGCAGAGGGCCTGGGTGGACCGCTACATGAAGGCCTTCGAGGACGCCGACGTGGAGGGCCTCAAGCGGCTGCTCACCGAGGACGTGCTCATGGAGATGCCGCCGATGCTCAACTGGTTCACCGGCCGGGACAACTACGGCCTGTTCATGCACTGGGTGTTCGAGAAGGCCGGGACGGACTGGCGTCTGGAGCGGATCGCCGCCAACGGCCAGCCCGGCTTCGCCGCCTACCAGCGGGCCGGTGAGGGTTACCGGCTGCACACCCTCCAGGTGTTCACGGTCACGGCGAGCGGGATCAGCCGCACCTCGGTGTTCCAGGACCCGCGGGTGTACGCCGCGTTCGGCCTGCCCACCGAGCTCGATGCCCGGGGGCTCCCCGTCGGCTGACAGTGATGATGTTCGTGGTGGCGCTGCTGGTGGCCGGTGGGCCGATCAGGGGCATGACGCGTTGTCTAGGGGTGGGTCCGGTGACAGCATCGGTGCGGTGAACGACGAACAGGCACAGAACGCCCTCGCCGTGCGCCCGATCACGGACGCCGACGTCCCCACCGCGGTCGACACCCTCGGCCGCGCTTTCGCCGACTATCCCTTCACCCGGCACGTGATCTCCGCCGACGATCACGAGGCACGGGTCAGGCGCTTCCAGGAGATCTGCCTCACCCGCCTCGGCATGGCTCACGGCCGTGTGTGGGTCGCCGAGGGCGGCCTGGCCGTGGCCGCCTGGTCCGTTCCGGATCGGGACCCCTCGCCCGCCTTCGCCGAGATCGCCCTGGTGCTCGGCGAGCTCGCCGGCGACCGGCAGGCCGCCTTCGAGGCGGCCGAACAGGTCGTGGAGCCGCACCGGCCGCAGGAGCCGGTGTGGTTCCTCAACACCGTCGGGGTCGCGCCCGCGGCGCAGGGGCGCGGCCTCGGCCGGGCCGTGCTGCTGCCCGGCATCGAGGAGGCGGAGCGCACCGGCTATCCGGCGTTCCTGGAGACCTCCACGGAGGCGAACGTCTGGTTCTACCGGCGGCTCGGCTTCGAGGTGACGGCTGAGGTCCAGCTGCCCGACGGTGGGCCCCGCGCGTGGTGCATGCGCAGGGATCCGGGCTGAGCGGTCGGAGGGGCCGTGTCAAGATCATCGGTTGCCTAGACTGGCCTGATGTTCCGTCCTGAGTTCAGCGTACGAACCATGCCGAAGGCGGCGGCGGTCGGCGCCGTGGTGTTGCTCCTCGCCGTGGCCACGGCTTGTGGTCCCGGCACGTCCGACACAGCCTCATCTCCGGCGCCGGTTTCCGTCGTGGAGTCGGCGAGTTCGGCCGCGCCGTCCACGCCGCCGCCCGCCACGCCGCCGCCGGCCTCACCGCCTGAGCAGGCTTCGCCCGCCGAGCCGGCCCCGCCCGTCCCGGCTCCGCCCGTGCCGGTCCAGCCGCCCGCACCGCGGGCGGCTGCCGCCGCGCCGACTCCGCCCACGGCGGCCGCCACACCGAGCACGCGAACCGGAACCGGGACCGGGACCGGAACCGGAACCGGGACGGAGTCCGGCGGCGGCACCACGGGCGGCGACTCTCCCGGGCGGCACGACGGGAGCAACTACGACAACCTCTCGCCCGCCGGGAAGGAGGCGCACGACACCGAGAACTGCGCCCAGATACCCGGGAAGAAGAAGGGCAGCTGCAACGAGCCGCACCGCAAGTGCCAGCAGGCCGGGGCCACCGCGACCTCCTCGGCGGGCATCGCCCTGACCTGCCGGACGTATGTCAAGGACGGTCGACTGCGCTGGCTCGCCGCCGGGGAGTGATCCCGGGCCCGGGACGCCGCCGGGGGCGTGAGCGGGCGCGGCAGGCAGGGCCTGACGGGCGACCAGCCGGTGCGTGCCCTGCGCTCCCGGCGGCGCGGCCACCGTTCGTATGCTTGTCCACGGGTGGTGGCGACACTCCACGGCCCGGATGGCGCCTGCCGCGTGCCGTGCACCATGCACCGCGTGCCTTGTGCCGTGCGCCGTGCGCTGTGGAGAAGGGGGACGGACATGCGGAGGAAGCGCACTCCCTGGTCGCTCGTCTACTGCCCGATGGGCGCCGCGTGCCTGCTGGTCGCCGCGGTGATGGCGGCGGGCATGGTGAAAGCGGCGGCCGCAGGCGACGTGGTCCATCTGCTCATGGGACTGATCCCGGTCGTGCTCCTGGGCGTACCGGGTGTGCTGCTGACGTTCCGCGCGCCGGTGTTCGGCGTCTCCTACGGGCCGGCCGGGTTGAGGTACTCCGGGCTGCTCGGGGCGCGCTCGCACGCGTGGGCGGACGTCCGGGAGGTGCGGGTGGCCGTCCTGCCGGGCAGGGTGTACTCGTCCGACGTCCCGGAGCTGGTGCTGGTCTCCGGCGGGACGGACCAGCTGTCGATGCTGTCGGGCCACGGTTCGGGCCGGACCAACAAGCGGGTCGTACGGCTGGTGGCCGAGTTGGAGGCGGCGCGCGCGGCCGCGTCCTGACGGCCGGGGCTCCGGAAAGGAAAGGGTGTCCGTCGTTCCGGCGGAGGGTCCAGCGACGCGCGCGAAGTGGGGACATGCCCCCGGTTTGGTAGGGTCGGGCCATCACCGGGGAGTACTCCCCGTTTTTGAGGGGGAAAGCGCATGCCTGCTCCGACGCTTCAGGAACTCTCTCCCGCGGGCCTCGACGTCACCGTCGACCCGTACCCCGCCTACGCGGCACTCCGCGAGAAAGGACCGGTCCACCGGGTGCTCGTCCCGGGCTCCGGCGAAGCATGGCTGGTCGTCACCCGTGACGACGCCCGCGCCGCCCTCACCGATCCACGGCTGAGCAACGACATCAGGCACTCCTCCTCGTGGACCGACGACGGCGGCCACGCCCTCGGCGTCAACATGCTCCAGACCGACCCGCCCCAGCACACCCGGCTGCGCGAACTGGTCGCCAGGACGTTCACCGCCGGCCGGATCCGCGCGCTGCGCCCCCGCGTCCAGGAGATCGCCGACGGTCTGCTCGACGCGCTGCCCGACACCGACACCGACACAGGCTCCGTCGACCTCGTCGCCTCCTACGCGCTGCCGCTGCCGATGACCGTCATCTGCGAACTGCTCGGCGTACCGGCGGCGGACCGCGCGAGCTACCACGCCTGGTCCACCGAACTGGTCGCGCCCAGCTCCCCGCAGGCCGCCGGCGCGGCGGTCGGCGCGATGACCGGTCACCTCACCGCCCTCATCGAGGAACGCCGGGCCGACCCTCGCGGGGACCTGCTCAGCGCGCTCGCCACCCAAGCCGCCGACGGGCTCTCGGCCGAGGAACTGCTCGGGATGGCCTTCCTCCTCCTCGTTGCGGGACACGAGACCACCGTGAACCTCATCTCGGGAACGGTCCTCTCCCTGCTCACCCACCCCGAGCAGCTCACCGCCCTGCGCGCCGATCCCGGCCTCGTCGACAACGCGATCGAGGAGACCCTCCGCCACGACGGCCCGGTGGGGGCCGCGGCCTTCCGCTTCGCCACCGAACCGGTACGGATCGGCGACACCACCATCCCGGCAGGCGACAGCGTCCTCGTCTCCCTGGCCGCGGCCTCGCGCGACCCGCGCCACTTCCCCGACCCGGACCGCTTCGACATCCGGCGCGAGCCGGCCGGCCACCTCGCCTTCGGCCACGGCATCCACCATTGCCTCGGCGCCCCCCTCGCCCGGGTCGAAGCCGCCATCGCCCTGCGCGCGCTGATCGAGCGTCGCCCCCACCTCGCCCTCGACGCCGACCCGGCAGACCTCGTGTGGCGGCCGAGCACCATGCTGAGTGGGCTGAGGAGCCTGCCGGTGCGGTTCCTGGCATGACGGACGCGGCCCGGGGCCGAGGCCTCGACTCCGCCTGGTGGCCGTCGGGCCAGGCGTCGGGCCGGGCGACGAGCCGGGCGACGGGCCGGCCGACGGGCCAGGCGACGGGCCGGCCGACGGGCCAGGCGACGGGCCGGGCGCCGGAAAACCGGTGGGAGCCACCCGCTCCGACCGGCCACAATGACCGCATGCCGTACGAAGCCGATCAGCTCCTCACCGACCTCGACCCGCTCTCCCACCCGGAGCGCCAACGGCTCGTCGTCCGCAGGGCCAGGGAACTCGCCGCCGACGGCGAGCTCTCCGGGCTGCTGTCCGGCCTGGAACGCTCCGGCGTCCACGGTCGGCGGCTGGCCGCGCTCGCCGCATCGGCCGGCCGCGCCACCGGCTACCTCACCGAGCGGCTGACCGACCCCGACCCGGTGGTCCGCGGGTACGCCCTGCGCGCCGCCCACACCCACGGCATCCCCGACGAGGCGATCGAGGCGGCCTTCACCGGAGCATCCTGTGATCTGCGCCGACAGTTGACCCGGGTCGTCCGGCAGGGCCGCCGACACCGGCTCGCCGAGCGCCTGGTGGGCCGCCTGCGCGCCGAGTGGGGCGACGCCGAGGCCGCCCGGCTGCTCTCCGCCTGCGGCCCCGCGTTCGTCGCCCAGACGCTGCCCGACCTCGCGCACGCCGTTCCGCTCGCACCCCTCGCCGCACGCTTCCCGGACGAGGTCCTCGACCACCTGGAGCAGGTGCTCGCCGAACACCCCGAGACCCTGCGGCTCGGTCAGTGGCCCGCCCTCGCCGACGTCCTCTCCACCACCGTACGAACCCGTCCCGAACGGGTCCTCGACCTCCTGGAGCGCTTCGGCCCGGACGTCCCGCTGCGCCACGACCACCTGCCGCGGCTGGCCGGCGCGGACGCCGAACGCACCGTCCGCGTCCTCGTCGACCCACGGCGCGGTGCGATCGGGCCGTACACCCCACCGCCCACCAGCGGCACCCTGCGCCGGCTGGTGCGCGCCGACCCGCCCTCGCTGCCCGCTCTCGGTCGCCACTGGCTGGCCGCGCCCCGCTGCCTCGCCGCGCTGCTGCGGGCCCTGCCGCCGGGCCGGCGCGACGCGTTCCTCGACCTCGTGTACGCCGGCGCCCTCCCGCGGGAGGCCGAACTGTCCGTCCTGCTGCCGCTGTTCCCGCACGCCCGCCGCCACGCCGAGGCGCGGCGACAGGTCGCCGCCCGCCGTGCCGAGGGCCGTCCCTGGGCCCAGATCACCCCCGTCCTGGCCTACCTGCCCACCGAGGAGGCCCAGCCGCAGCTACGGGCCGCCCTGTCCCGCCCCGACGCCGACTGCCGCGCCGCCACCTGGACGGGCCTGCTCGCCAACGCGGCCGCCTCCGACGACCGGGACGCCGTCCAGGACGTGCTCGCCCTGCTCCCGCGGCTGCGCAACGAGCAGGACCCGGTGCGCTGCGCGGCGCTGACGGCGCTCGTCCAGGTGCCCGCCCGGTTGCTGACCCCGGAGGCGGTTCCCCACCTCGACGCCGCCGTGGGGGACGCGGTCGACGCCCGCGACTGCTCGTACGCCACCCGGGCCGCCCTGCAGCGGCTGGTCGCCGAGGTGCTGCGCGAGCACGCCCTCGCCGACGGGGCCGAGCTGGTCGACTGGGCACTGCGCAGCCTGCGGCGGATCGCCGGGCAGAACGGCACGGTCGAACTCGGCGAACTGGAGCACCGGCTGCGGAGGGGTCAGGAGCACGCCGTGTTCGCGACCCTGCGGCCCTGGCTGGACACCATGGCCGACACCGCCGAGTACTGGCTGCTGATCACCCTGGCCCGCTCGCTCGGCCGACGCGCCCGGGGCGTTCCCGAACTCCAGGAACTCCTCCTGCACGCCCTCCAGTTCGGCTCGGACGCCGCGTTCACGAAGGCCGCCGACCTGTGGCTGGACGACCCGCGCACCCGCGGTGCCAGGGTCGCCGGGATCCTCGAACTCGAACCCTCCGCCGCCGTCCTGCGGCCGGTGCTCAGGGTGCTGGCCGAACACCGCACCGACCTCCTCGACCCGCTCCTCGCGCCCGAGCCGCCGTACGGCCGGTTCCTGAAGCGCCCGCAGCGGGCGGTCCTGCCCCCCACCTGGTCGGCGAACCGCTGGACCCCGCGCCAGTGGCGGGCCGCGGCCCGGCTCGCCGCCACGGCGGCCGACGACCCCACGCTGCCGCTGCACGCACGGGCCGCGGCCGTCCACGCCGCCGCCGCGATACCCGAGTACGGCGAGGCGGTCGTCCGCGCCCGGACGGACTCCGACGAGGTGGTGCTCGCCGAGGCGGCGCTCGCCGCACTCGTCCGGACGGATCGGCCCGCCGACGCGCTGCGCGACCTGCTCGCCCACGCGGGCGGCGACCGCGCCCGGGTCGCGGTGTACGCGGCCACCCGGGCCGCCCGGTTCACCCCGCCCCACGAGCTCGCCGAGCAGCTCGGCGCCCTGCTGTCCGGAGCCCAGGGCAGCAAGGTGACCAGCCGCAAGGAGGCCGTACGGCTCGCCGCCGAGCACCTGCCGCCGAAGACCGCCGCCGACCTGCTGGTGGCCGCGTACCGCGTCGAGGGCCAGCACCACGACGTGCGCGCCGCGGCGATCGCCTTCACGGCCGGCCTGCTCGATGCCGAACCGGTCTGGGACCTGCTCGCCGAAGCCGCCGGACAGGCGCCGCCGCCCGTGCGCCGCGCCGTCCTCCGGGCCGACCCGGCGCACCTGCCCGAGGCTCACCGCGGCCGCTACGCCCACCTGGTGGCCTCCGTCGCCGACGCGGCCGACCCGGAGGTCGCGGCACCCGCCTTGGCCGTGCTGCCGCGGTGGGCCGCCTGGGCCCCGGAGAGCGCCGACGTGGCCCGACGGGCCGTCACCGACCCGGCGAACCGCGGCGGCTGGCGGCAGGCCGCGGACGCCGTCCGCGCGCTCGCCGCCTCCGGCCTGCCCCATCCGCTCGGCGGCGCCGCCCCCGGCAGCCTGCTGCACCGCACCCTCGCCGAACTCGCCGCCGCCACGCGGACGGACGACCTCCACGCCGCCGACGACCGGGACCTCCCGGCCCGCCGCAGGCTCACCCACCTCGCCGACCTCCCCGCCGACGACCGGCACCGGCCGCTGCTCGCCGGCATCGCCGACCTGCTCGCGGCCGAACCCGACCTGGCGGGCGTCAGAACGGCCGCGCTGCGCCGCCTGGTGGACCCGGCGGCCGGACCCCAGGCGCTCGCCGACGCGCTCGCGGCCCTCGCCGACGCCCACCGGGGCCGCCCGGCCGCGGCCGCGCTCACCGCGTCGACCCTGCTGCGCGAGCACGGCTCGGGCCCGCTGCCGCCGCCCGGCACCCTCGACGCGCTGGCGCACACCGCCCGCCGCACCGACGACACCGGCCCGGCCGCCGGCCTGTTCGCCACGGCGCTGACCGAGGTGTTCGGGGACCGCCTCGGCTGGCCCCGGGAATGGCGAGCCCTCCTGCGCGAACTTCGCCACCACCCCTCGGCGGACGTCCGCGAACGCGCCCTCGCGGCCGTCACCCACCGGGAGTGACCCGCCGGACACCAGGAGTGACTAGCCACCGGCCCACCCGACGGGTGGCCACCACCCGTACCGGGCCTCCTCCCGCGTGACGGCGCCCCGGCGCCCCGGCCCCGGCGGCTCGACCGCCGGAGCCGGGACCCCGGCGGTCAGGCGAGCGGCACCCGCGCCAGGGCCGCCCGTACGGTGGCCGCCAGGTCGCCGACGTGCACGCCGAGGTCGCGCAGGTGGCGGGCGGTCTCCTCGACGGGCAGGTCGACGCGGCGGGCGATGCGGACGAGTTGGGCGAGCGGCATCGGCGGGTCCATGGGCTGCGGCATCGACTTCTCGTCGACGGTGAGCAGGCGCAGGGCCTCACGCTGGCTGAGGCCCGGGGGGAGGTCGTCGTGCGAGACCCGCAGACCGTAGGAGCGCAGCCGGGCGGCGAGTTCCCTGGGGCGCCGGTCGAGGTCGCGGGCGGCCAGGACCAGGAGGTGGAACGGGATCTCGTCGTCGGGGCCGAGCCGGAACCACCAGGGGAGGTTCGGCTGGTCGTCCCAGTCCGGATCGATCCGCAGCAGGTCGTCGTGGCGGAAGAGCTCGCGGTCGAGTTCGCTCGGCCGCTGCGGCAGCACCATGCCGACCGGCACTCCGTAGGCCGCCAGCCGGCCGGTCAGCTTCGGCAGGCTGAGTCCCAGCTCCTCGGACGCCTTGACGAGTTCGTGGAAGCGCGGTGCGCGGTCCGTCAGGAAGGGCGACCAAAAGGGATCCACTGCGCCGGCCAGCAGGTCGAAGTCGTCGGGGGATTCCCGGCAGTCCGGGCGTGGCGGCAGCGTGAAGCCGAGACGCGCGTACGCGGAGCGGACCTCCTCGGCGGACAGCTCGAACCACTCCTGGACGGCGAGCAGCCGCCACGGCGGGAGCGGCCTGGCTGCGCTCAGCCACGGCCAGTGCCCGTTGTGGTCCCGGCTGAGCCACTGCACGTAGGCCTCGTCCGGTTGCTCGGGGAAGTCGAACGGCTCCACCTCGACGCCGTAGCGCTCCAGCCGGTGCCGGACCTCCGCCGGGCTCAGTCCCGTCAGCAGGGCTGCGTGGGCCACGTGACCCGGTGGCACGGGACCGTTGTTCCAGACGCCGCGGCGTTCGTCGATCACACCATCGCGGTGGAGCAGCCGGCGGTCCGTCTCGTCGGGCATGTCGGCCGCCGGCCCGTCCGGGACGACGGTGATGCCGTGGGCCCGCATCCGGGCCGCGACCCGCGCCGGGGTCTCACCGAGTTTCTCGCCGGCTTCCAGCAGGTCGCCGATCGTGGCGTGCGAGCGGCGACGCTCGTACGGCTTGTCGAGCCAGGTCATGTCCGGGGTGTCCGCCCACTCCTCCGGACCGGGGGACGCGGGGACCAGCAGGTCACTGACGCCGAAGAGCCGTCTGCGCTCCGCCGTGGCGGCCGGGTCGCAGCCGAGCCGCCGGGCGACGCCGAAGGCGTCCGACGGCCGGGTGATCCCGAACACCCCGCGTTTCCCGGTGAACAGCTCCGGATCCGACGGACGGGCTCTGACCACCTGGCGGGGCTCGGCCAGCTCCGGTACGAGCGTCGCCAACTCCTCGGCCAGGTCGCAATCGCGGTGGGCGAGCACCCGCCACAGGAGGATGTGGTCCGGGATCGTGAGGTACACCCCGTCCGACGACCACTCCGAGCGCCGGTTCGTCAGCAGGCCGTCGAGGAGCGTGCCGTCCAGCGGGAAGCAGCCGGCCTCGGCGGGTACCGCCGCCTGGCCGCGGGCCCGGACCCGGAACCCGACGCCCGCTTCGAACGCGGCGTCGGCCACCAGGTCCGCGATGCGCGGGCTGCTGTCGGCGACCTTCCCCAGCCATTGCAGGGTGAGGAAACCCGGGTCGCTCGTCACCAGGGCGCCGGCCGCCGCGGTCAGGAGTGCCTCGACCCGGGCGGAGATGTCGTCCAGGACCGTGAGGCGGTCGGAACTGAGCCGGCGTGGGGCGTGGTCCCCGAAGAGGTTCACCACGACGCCGTGGAGCCCGGTGAGCACCCCGACCTGCCGGCCCGGCTCGATCGTGAGGCCGTCCACCAGCAGCATGCCGCCGTGTTCGCGCCAGATGACCTGGGCGCCCGGCGGGCTGTCCGGCCATTCCACCAGGGTGTCGAGGGCCGGGCCGCCCGCCGGTCCGCCCGGCACCCGGAGGACCCCGGGATCCCACTGCGCCCTGCGCCCGCCGTGCCGCGCCGTCGTGGGGAACTCGGCGATGTGCAGCACCTTGGCCAGGGCGTCCAGGCCGGACCAGGAGCGGCGCTGGTCCCGCAGGTAGAGCCGCACCCGGGTGCCGGGCCGGGTGCCCCGCTCCTCCTTCTCGACGATCCGGAACAGGTGGTTGGGCCCGAGGATGTGCGCCTCGACCAGCGGGCCGGGCATGCCGTCGAGCCCGGTGCGGCAGGACGTCACCCGGATCTCGTCCGCGAGCATGAAGTACGAGAGGACCCCGATCCCGAACCGGCTGTTGGGGTGGAGCCGCACCGGCGGCTCGACGCGCTCCCACTGGGCCTGTTCCAGCAGGAAGTCGGGCTGCTCGACGAAGCGGGCGCCGGCGTTGGAGAACACGCCGCGCAGTTCCGCCTCGCCCATGCCGATGCCGTCGTCGGCGCACTCCAGGTACGCGCGGCCGTCCTCGTCGACGCCCTGGAGGAAGTCGATCCGGCCCTCGTACGGGTGGAAGGGCCGCCCGGAGCGCTCCAGGTACCGCGTCCTGGCGCGGCGGTAGCGGCACGCGTCGAGGGCGTTCTGGTACAGCTCGCGCACGGCGAGGTCGCTGTCCTTGTACAGCTGGGTGCCGGTCAGCAGGCCGCGCACCCGGCGGTCGTCGAGCCGGAACCGCGCGCTGCTGGTGAACGTCCCCTCCGCCGGGACGACGCCGTCGGCGGAGATCCGCGCGGGCAGCGGCGGCATGGGCTGGGCGATCCGGTCGGGCACGGTGCGCCCGACCGCGAGGAGCAGCGCGTCCAGGCGCACGGCGTGCTCGCGCAGTGCCTCCACGACGGCCTCGTGTTCGCAGACCGCCTTGAGGACCGGCAGGTCCGGGGAGCCGCCCCACGCCGTCGCGGCCAGGGTCCGGCGCAGCCCGTCGAGGTCGACGGGGTTCGGGACCCCGGTGTGCTCGACCACCGTGTCGGGCAGAGCGGCGGGTTCGACCGCGGCGCCGTACGCGACGGCCAGCAGCAGGCCGGCCCGCCGCTCGCGGACGCGCTGGCGACCGGGGCCGGGCAGGAGTTCGTCGGCCTCCAGCTGGCCGAGGTGCTCGGGGTTGCAGATGTCGGCGCCGATCCGCAGGCCGGTGAGGATCCTGGCCAGGCGCCGGGCGTTCAGCACCTCCGTCAGCGGGCCGCTCCGGGCGGTGAGTTCGGGCGTGAGTTCGGCGGCGAGTTCGGCGAGACGGTCCGCCCCCGTGTCCTCCTCGGCGAGCCAGCGGCGGTACAGCCACCACCCGGTCGCCGACGCGGCCTGCGGGCGCAGCGCGGCCCGGTTCACCAGCAGGTCGTGGCCGGCCAGGAAGGACTGGTAGTCGGCGCGCCACCCGGTCGCCCCGTGCCGCTGCCGCAGGTCGGTGGGGTCGGCCTCCAACCGGGAGGCCAGGAGCAGGAGTTGGTGGGTCTGGTAGAGGTAGGGCAGCAGGACGAGCAGCCCGGCCTCGGCCGGGTGGAGGTCGAGCGCGCCGTCGGGCTCCCCGAGCAGCCACTCCACCCGGTCCGCGAAGCGCGTCGCGAACCCGGGGTCGGCCCACGGGTCCCCGGCGATCCTCCGCTCGGCGCCGTCCCTGACGGCGGCGAGCCGTTCGGCCAGCCGGGCGGCGTGCCGCCGGTGGGGTTCGGCGTCGCGCGGCGCGGCGTGGGCCCAGATTCCGGAGTCCAGTACGGCGCGGGCCCACGGATCGCCCGGCGGGGCGGGGTCGGCGGGGGCCGGGGTGGCCTGGAGCGTCATCGAGCCGACCTGGATGACCGTCCGCTGGGTCCCGCCTCCGATGGTGTTCCTGACGTCGTACCGATCCACCCGCTGTCCTCCCCGGTCACCGCGTGGGGGACAGCTTAGGTGGGCGGGGCGGGGCGGTCGGCTGTGGCGCAGGTGAACGCCGCCGGGGGCGGGGCGGGGCGGGGCGTGGGCGGGGGTGCCGGCCGTCGGCGCGGTCGACGTGATGCCGGTGTTCTACGCGGCTCGGACCCTTCGATTGCCGTTCCGGTGCTGCCTCAGGACGCGGTCGACCGGCGCCCGCAGAGTCGGCGAGGTCAGTTCCAGGTCACGGTTGTCGTGCCCCCACGGGGGCCGGTACCTCCGGTGCAGCCCGCAGCCCTCCGCAGCGGGCTTCGGCCTGCCCGCTGCTCGTTCCCGTCGAGAGCACGGCTGACCGGGCATCGGGGCGGTCCTCGGTGGGGGTGGACGGTGTCGGACCGTCATGAGGAATCACGCGGTCGGACTGGCCAGGGGCAGGTAGCTGTGGGCGACGGCGGCATCGGGTAGATTTGAACGTGTTCAATACTTGCTTGGGTGTGGTCGTGGCCGAGTGATGGGGAGGCGTGTTGTGATCGCTGGGGTGGTCGGACGAGCGGCGGTGGTCCGACGAGGTGTTCGACTGGGTGTCGGTATCGGAGCCGTGCCTGCCGGGGTGGTCGGCTCGCTGTGGCTCGGCGCCGCGGTGGCGCGGCTGGTCCTGGAGCCGCATGCGCTGCCGGGGGGTTTCCTCCTGGTCGCGGCCGTGGCCCTCGGAAGTCTGGGCGTCGGTGTCCTGGTCGGTGTCACCACCGGTGTGGCCCTGGCGTTGTCGCCAGGGTGGCTGGCCAGGCGCGCTCCGCTGCGAGGACTGCTCGCCGGGACCGTCGCCGGGACGGTGTACCTGGGCGAGACCGTCGTCGTGGCGGTGGCGACCGATGTCGGATACGGGCCGGTGCTGCTCACGTTCCTCTCCACTCCCGTGGTCGCCGTCGTGGCGGCGGTGCACAGCGGGGACGTTCTGGGGCCGCGCGCGAAGGCGTAGGGAGCCGGAACTGCGAGGCCGGACCCAGTATGGCGGGGGGATAGCAGGGAGAGTGGAGCAGACGGCTGTAGGTGAGGAGTTTGTCCGTCGGCCCGCAGTACTCCGCCGAACCTACTGCGACCGATCACGTCCCGCCCCGTCCTTGGAGCCACTGGCCTGAGGGCCCGGTAGGTCCCGCCGCCCTGGGACCGTAGGCAGCGGGCGGTCCTGCATCCGGGTTCCGCCCGTCATCGGCGCACCTGGTAGAGCCCCCTGTCCCGGCTGTAGCGGACGTATCCGACCGGCCCGCTGACACAGGCACCGCTGGGGTCGATGACAACCACGTGGCGGTGTTCGAGGGGCTTGGCCTTCTTGAGGGACGGCCACTTGTCGGCGGCTGGGAGCCCGCGGAGCCAGCTGTCCGGCATGGAGAACGTGTTCAGGAGTAGTTCCCGTTGCTGGGCGCGGTGTGCGGCGCGGATGGCCCGGGTGCGTTGGGAGCTGTAGTCGTTGAGATCGGCTTGCTGTCCGGCCTCGGGGTCGTACGTGTACCGGACGGCGCCGTTGTCGTCGAAATGACGGAAGAGGACGACGACGCTGGTTGTGGGCTCGGCGAGCCGGGACCGTGCGGCGAGGCCTCGGCCGCCGCTGTCGCCGTAGCCGTCATCGCCGTCGGCGTGGGCGGAGCCGCTCTTGAGGTCGCTGACGTCCCTTGCCGAGCCGTCGGGGTTGTAGGGATGGATGGCACGCGCGTACGCCGCGTTCTCGTGGTGGTCGAGATGATCGAGCCACTGCTCCCATGTTTCGGAGAGCAGAGTGCCCAGCGGGGTCCGGGGGAAGTGGCCCGGGTCGTAGACGGACTCGATGAGGGCAGCGCTGTCGCGGGGAGTGGAGAGGCAGATGACGGACGCGGCCGGGTTTGTCGTACGCGCGGATCGGCACTCGGCGCAGGCGGGCAGTGCGGTGCGGCTGCGCAGCAGGTGGTGGGTGGCCGCGAGGGTGTAGGGGGAGTAGACGTGGGCGTCCGGGTTGCCGCGGCTGTCGGGAGAGGCGTGTACGAGCGGCAACCGGTTGTTGTCGGGGTCCGGGAGCCAGAGCACGGTCATCTGGGGAGTGCGCAGGTTCTCGGGGCGGCGAGGATCGTTGGACGTGTGGCGGTGCAGTCGTCCGCGGCGTTGGATGAGCAGGTCGATGGGGGCCAGGTCGGTGTAGAGCCGGTCGAAGTCGAGGTCCAGGGACTGCTCGATCACCTGTGTGGCGACGACCACGAGGCGTGCCGGGCGGTGCGGGTTGGGCTCGGTGCGGTCGTCTCCTGGCCCGAGGCTTGTGCGGATGCCGGTTTCCCGCGGCAGGCGTTCGCGGGGGAGCAGTTGCCCGTGGTCGAGAATGATCTCCTCAGGGGCCCATCCGTGTTCCTCGGCCTTCTTGAGCAGGTGGGTGTGGAGCTCGTGTGCCGAGTCGACCCGGTTGCGGAGGACCGCGATGACGCCTCCCGACCGGGCTTCGCGGAGGATGTGTTCGGCGAGGTGTTCCGGGCCGGGGTCGGGTACGAGGTCGAGCCGGGTGTGGATTTCGAGGGGGCTGACGTCGGGGGCCGTGCGGGTGATGAGGCCGTACTGGTCGACGAATGTGATGGGGCCGTGGGTGTCCGTGGACCGGGGGGCCGTCCGTAGGCCGTGGCACCAGGCGTCGATGAGGGCTTGCCGGGCGGCGGCCGGAAGGGTCGCGGACAGGACGACAACGGAAGCGCCCGCGTCGGCGAGCCAGGACACGGCGGCGCCGAGCAGGCGTTCCTGGAAGAGTTCGTAGGCGTGTGCTTCGTCGATGATCACGGTCTTGTTGGCGAGACCGAACAGGCGCAGGAACCAGTGGCGTGAGGCCTGCGCGGACAGAGCCACCTGGTCGGCGGTGCCGATGCCGAAGGTGGAGAGGAGGCCCGCGCAGCGTCGCAGGTACCAGGGGTCGAGGACCGTTCGGGCCCTGGGTGCGGCCTCTCCCTGGCAGATGGTCAGCTCGATGAAGGCGATGAGGTCGTTGAGATCGCCGGGCTCTGTCTCCTGCTGGGCGGCGTCGAGGAGTCGGTGGACTCTTTCCGTCGCCGTGGCGGTGTGGTGGACGATGGCCAGGTTGGCGTCGGTCGTCTCACCGAACGCGCGGGTGATGAAGTCGCTGTGGTCGGTGGCCGCCTGGTCGGTGGCGGCACGGGTGGGCATGGCTGTGTAGAGCCCGTGATAGCCGTTGGTCCGGGCCAGATGGTGGGCGCACCAGAGGGCGAGACGCGTCTTGCCCGACCCGGTGTCGGACTCGATGATCGTGAGCACTGGGCCGCGTGTGGGGATGCCCTTCATGGCCGCTGACTGGAATGGGCGGGGATCGGGAGTGTCGGGGAAGAGTTGCGCCCAGGACATGGCGGTGGGTTTCCAGGCCTTGAGCCGCAGCTCTCGGACCGCTGTGTGGGCTTGGGCCTGGGAGAGTTGCCACCACCGCTCCACCGACCGGTCGATGCTCTCTTCGAGGGGCCGGCCGGGGATCCGGTCGACGGTCTCCTCGAAGGCTCGGAAAGTGAAGCGGTTCTCGTCGGAGGCGATCCAGTCGGCGATGACGACGAGACCGGCGAACAGCGGTCGTGCGGCGGGACGCTCGAAGTCGGTGTGATCCGGCAGCCGGGCGAGATCGACACCGAGCAGCCGGGCGAGCGTGGCGATCATGTCGTGGTGGTCGTCGTCCCACTCCTCGGGGCGGGCCGCTGCCGAGGCGGCGTGGACGTCGTCCAGGTTCGGGATGTGTCCGTGGTGGCCGCCCAGGAGCAGTGCCACGGTGTGCAGCCCGTGGTGCTTCCGGCCGGTGCCGCCGCAGAGGGGGCAGGTGCAGCCGAGCAGCCGTGGGAGATGGCAGGCGGTGATGTGCTCGTGCCGTGACCAGGGTGCCGTGTCGGGGCGAAGGGGTAAGGGGAGCCCCGCACCACGGGCGTGTTCGAGCCACTTCTTGCCGGCGCTCCGAAGACGTGATCGGTCGTACCTGCGGCGGCCGAACTGTAGGAGGAAACAGGCGGATGCCTTCCCGAGGTCGTGGAGGGCCGCGTAGAACATCGCGTTCCGGCGCGCGGTCCTGGCATCGTTCGCACCGAGGGCCTGGACGAGGCGGTCCCGGACGGTCTGGGCGAGGTAGGAGTCCCAGACGGCCCCGGTACAGGCGGCGACGTCGAGCATGTGAGCCAGAAGGGGGTTCATCAGCGGTTCTCCGCGGGCCTCGCTGATTCCCATGCGATCCGTTTTGCCCCAGATCAGAAGCCTCTTACGGGTGGTTCTCGGAGAATTCGTCACCTGAATGTCCCAAAGCCAGTACGTTCCGTGTTCGTGACGAGCCATCAGATCACAGGGGTCTCTCGAGTTGTCGGGGGTTCCGGGAAAGTCCTGAGCTGGGACCCGCGGACGGAACCCTGCCAGCCGGCGTTGACGCTGCCGCGGGGGCCGGGAGAACGTGCCGAGGTCCGGGCCGCGGGGCTGGTCGAGCTCCTTCGGGACGCCGACAGCTTCTCCGCGCTGGTGGGATCGACTCCGGGTGAGGACATCGCGGTCCTCGAGTACCTCCTGGCCGTCGTCCATGCGTCGGGCCAGGCGCCGGGTTCGGACGATGAGTGGATCCGTCGTGTGGAGAGCGGCGACCCGGAGCCGTTGAAGGCTGCGGCCGCTTGGCTGGAGGCGCGGCCGGCCGAGGACTGGGACCTCTGTCACCCGGAGCGGCCGTTGGGACAGAACGCGCTACTGGCGCCGTTCATGGACCGGCACGGGGTGGGCCCCGCGCAGATCGTCATCGAGCGGACGGGCGACTACAACCAGTTCTTCGACAAGATGCACCTGAGCGATCCCGCGCCGATGCCGGCGGGCGTCGCGTTCCGGGCGATGCTCGCCCAGCACGCTTTCGGACTGGGCGGCCGGGCGATGGCCAAGGCGGACTGGCTCGGACCGCAGTTGACCTACCAGGCCGTCGGACGTCTCGGGGCCAGGGTGCGGGTCGTCGCCCTGGGGCGGACGCTCGGCGACGCGCTGAGGCTGAACCTGGACCCTCGCCACACGCGGACCGGGACGTTCAACTACTCCTGGACTGACGGCCGGCGCAGTCGGCGGTCCTTTCGGGGGCGCAAGACGACACGGAAACCGGACGGCCCGGCCGACCTCCACTCGTTCCTCGGCAGGTCGATCCTCCTTAGGCCCACCATGGACGATGACCGGATCGTGGTCGACCGGGTCCTGATGGCGGCCGGTGAGCTGCTGGATCCGCTGGACCCGGTGTACCTCCAGGACGCGGTCATGGTGCAGGAGAAGAACGGTGAGGTGCCGCTACGGGCCAGGGACGACCGGGCGATGTGGCGCGAGGCCCACGCGCTGTACGCGGCCGCTGCCAAGCGGACGAAGGGCGCCGACCTCTACGACCGGCTCGCACAGCTGCCCGCGCGTCGGGTGAACCTGTGGGCGGTCGGCCTGATCTCCCGTCAAGCGTCCGCCACCGCATGGGTGTCGGACGTCTTCCCCTACGTTCCCGGTCGCGAGACCGAACTGCTGCGTGCCGCGAGGCAAGGTTCGGAGATCTGTGAGTACGCGGCGAAAGCCCTGTACGCCGCGGCCGCCACCGCACGTGACCACATGTACCGCAACCCCAAGCCCGGCGACAGGGCGGCGCAGGTGGCACGGTTCAACGGAGGTCCGCTCCTGTGGGCCGGTGCGGAGGCCCCCTTCCACGCCTTGGTCGAGGAAGTCAGCGAGGGCACTGCTGCCGACAAGGGACCGTTGGCACGGTTCGGGCGGACGATCCGCGCCCTGACGGAGCAGGCGTTGGACACCACACTGACGTCGAAGCGGGCCAACGGCACGCACGAGGCCCGCAGCGAGGCCGTGAGACGGCTGGCTTCCATGCTGAACAGCCCGAAGTGTCCGGTCTACCTCAGGGAGTCCGTGAATGCCTGACCTGCAGTTGCCGTTCGACCTTGCGGATGATCCGGACGAGAGCCCCGATACCGGTACCCCCGATACCGGTACCCCCGATGCGATGTTCGAGGAAGGATCCGACCGCCCCCCGGCACAACAGCTCACCAACTGGCTGTGCGGCTTGGTGTGGTCGCACGACTACGGACGGCTCGCCGAGTTGCGGCGCCCCGAGGCGTTGACGGAGGCACGCTTCCTCGCGGAGGGTTACGCCCCTGAGGACCCGCAGCGACCGGTGTTCGCCCGTGTCGCCTTCCTCTTCGCCCGCTACCACGCCGGACGGCGCGTGCCCCAGGCCGGCTACGGCTCCATGGGCGACGCCCTGCGGAGGATCGGAACTCCTGCGGGCCGCGGCTCGAAGGACCCGGGGGCCAGGCGACTGTTCGAGCGTCTCGTGGCAGCACGTGAACTCCCGCTACGGCATCTGCAGCATGCGGTGGAGCGTGCGAGGGCCTGTGAGGTGCCACCTCCGTCCTGGTCGGTGCTGACCGTGGACCTGGTCGACTGGAAGTCGCGTGACCGGCAGGTCCCCTATGAGTGGGCACGAGCCTTCTACACCCCTGCGTACCCTGCGAAGAAGAACGGCTGACCACATGACGATCATCAGGAACAGTGCCGTGTCCGAATGGTTCGACGGCCATCAGTTCCTCTCCCTGCACGCCCTCGAAAGCCTGGTCGCCGTGTTGCCGGTGCGTGACGAGAACGGGATGGCCAAGTGCATCCCGTACGGTGGCGAGACGCGGAACCTGATCACGTCCCAGTCCCGGCGCCGCGCCGAGCGGACCCTCAGCCGTGAACGCGCGAATGCCGGGGAAGGCGCCCTGGCGGGTTACACCATGGGCGTCCGTACCCGCGAGTGGGCACTGCTCACCGCGGCGGCGTTGCGCCGACTGGCCTGGGAGGAACAGGACGCCCTGCCCGTGGCCAAAGCCGTGCTGGAGGGCGTGGG
Organism: Kitasatospora sp. NPDC056651; assembly: GCF_042792155.1. NCBI lineage: Bacteria > Bacillati > Actinomycetota > Actinomycetes > Kitasatosporales > Streptomycetaceae > Kitasatospora > Kitasatospora sp. NPDC056651. The sequence goes on from NZ_JBHTWX010000093.1 coordinate 31,757, forward strand.
CCTGAAGTTCGGGGACAAGGAGCGCACCCGCAACCTGACCAAGGTGCTGCTCTTCGCCCCCGAGGACGCCGGGAGCAGGCTGGCGGAGTACCTCGACGCCAACCGGGACGGGATCGTCTCGTGGGTCGGCGAGTTCGAGGAGGCCCGCAAGACCGCCGAGGCAGCCAAGGCCAAGAGCAAGAGCAGGAACAGGAAGCGAGGGGCCGCGCCCGACGAGGACGTCCTGCCCGTCGAGGTCGAGGAGACCGCCGCCGAGATCGGCATTCCCGCCCTGCCCAAGGACGTGCGTGCGGCCGTCCTCGCGGCCCTCGCGCCCCGCGACGCCATCGACATCGCCCTCTACGGCCGCTTCCTCGCCGAGATCGCCGACTCCCCGAACGTGGACGGCGCCGTGATGACGGGCCCCGCCTTCACCGTCCACGCCGCGGCCCAGATCGACGACTTCTACAGTGCCGCCGACGACTCCAAGATCCGCCGCAAGGCCAACGCCCTGGACTACCTCGACGCCGCGGACGACGCCGGCGCGGGCATGACGGGCTACCAGTCCCTCATCTCCGGCACCTTCTACCGGCACGCCGCGCTCGACCGCGTCCAGCTGCGCGTCAACCTGATGGCCGGCGGGATGAACACGGAGGACGCGGACCGGGCCGCCGTCGCCGCCGAGCGCCAGTTCGTCGAGGCGTTCATCGACGCCATGCCGGCCGCCAAGAAGAACACCACGGCCTCCACCGGTTCCCTGCCCAAACTGGTCCTCGCCTTCGACGGCAAGCGCCCCTTCAACTACTCGGCGGTCTTCGAAGCCCCGATCGACGAACGGGCGGACGGGACCGCGAGCCTCGCCGCCGCTGAACTGCTCCTGAGGCATCACCGAATGGTCGTCCGCAAGCGCCCCGACATCGCCGGGGGCCGTGTCCTCACCTATGACCTCGGAATCCAGGACCTCCTCGCCCGCCTCGACGCAGCCGGGAAGCTGGTCGCCACCGAAGCCGAGACCATCGAGGAGCTGACCGCCCCGTGACCCGGCCGTACGTGCTCCTGGCCCGGCTCGCCGGACCGTTCCAGGCCTGGGGACTGGTGTCGCGCTTCGATCGGCGCGACACCCACCTCAGACCCACCAAGTCGGGTTTCATCGGCATGCTTGCCGCGGCTGCGGGCTACTCGCGCGATGAACCAGTCGACCCGAAGTGCCCGGAGAGGCCGCTCAAGCCGCTCGACGAACTCCGCTTCGCCGTCCGCGCGGACCGACCCGGTACACCCGTCCGCGACTACCACACCGTCGGTGGTGGGCGGTACCCGCTGCGACCACGCGACCTGATCACCGACCACCGGCGGGCACAGCATGCCGCCGATGCCCTCGAGGCGTCGTCCGGGCCGGCGTTCGGCACGATGGCGGCACGCTCCGTTTCCGGCTGGTACGGGGCGCCCAAGGGGATCGCCCCTGATTCCCAGGGGGGCCCGCTCCTTGCCCGGAGGGTCGGCCGGGACCCGATGATCACCAGTCGTTCGTACCTCGCGGATGCCGCGTTCGTCGCCGCGGTCGAGCACCCCGACAAGGGCCTGCTCGAGGAACTCGCCGCGGCGCTCGAACAGCCGCGACGTCTGCTGTGGCTCGGCCGCAAGAACTGTCCGCCGGCGGGCGAGATCTGCGGCGGGGTCCACCCCGGACGGATCGAGGACATCCTCGCGTCCACCCGGCTGCTCCGGAACGCCAGCGCCCCCGACCCGTGGACCTGGGCGGAGGTACCGGCTGGTACCGGCGGGGCCGCATGGATCTCCGACCACCCGATCAGCTTCCACACCGTGCACCGGTCCTACGCGCCCCGCTGGGAGCAACGCGTGCGCATCGAACCCGGCGAGACCATCGGATGGGACCACCTGCTGTGACCACCGCCTCCACCGACACCGCCCGCTTCGTGGCCTGCCACAGCATCCTGTACCTGGACGCCATGCACGCCCTGGCGCGGAAGGCGATCCTTGACCCGCACGTCATGCACCGGCTGGTCATGTCCGGCTTCTACGGCTGGACCGAGCCGGGTGAGGCCGATCCGCGCGCCCAGATGGGCATCCTCAACACCTGGAGGCTCGACCTGCGGAACAACAGCCTGGTGGTGATCGTCCAGTCCCGCGTCCAGCCCGATTGGTCCTCGATCCCCCGGTCGGCACTGGCCGACAAGATCGCCCTGCTCCAGGTCGACACCATGGTACGCACCGGCGCCACGTACGGCTTCCGGATCGTCGTGAACCCCACCCGAGACCGCCAGACCCGCGCCGACGACGGCACCCTCGTCCGCAAGCGCCTCTCCGACACCACCCCCCGCCACGTCAAGGACTGGTTCGCCGCCCGCCTCCAACCCGCCGGCACCGACCGTGTCGGCCCGGCCGGCATCCGCCGCATCGGCGCCGACGGCGACCCGGACACCATGGCGATCCGCTTGCTGCCCAAACTCGGCCTGGCCGCCAAACACCAGGGCACCAGGATCGGCCGCGCCGAGATCAAGGGCACCCTCACCGTCACCGACCCGGACGGCTTCACCGACGCCCTCGCGACCGGTATCGGCCGCGCCCGTTCCTACAGCGCGGGCTTGCTCCTGGTGCGGCCCACGACGAGTGGGAGTGGATGACGGCTCTGCAGGGAGCGGCTGGTGTCGCCGACCTGTTGCCGACCTGTTGCCGGCTGGGCACGGGCCGGGAGCTCTCGTAGATGCCCTGCCGGGGGTCAGGGCGTGGCCGGCGGGGGCGGGTCGGCAGTGGTGCTGGCCGGGCTGATGACCGGGACGCTGTTCGGGCTGCCGCTGAGTCACCTGCTCGCCTCGACGCTCGGCTGGCGGGCCTCGTTCTTCCTGCTCGCCGCAGGTGCCGCGGTGATGGCCCTCGCGGTGCTCGTCTGCCTGCCGAAGTCCTCGGCACGGCAGGACCGGTCGCCGTCATCGGGCGAACTGCGCAACGGGCGACTGTGGCTGCGTTATCTGAGCAGTTTCCTGACGATCGGCGGGGTGTTCGCGGCGTTCGCGTTCATCGACCCGATCCTGCGCGACGCCGGCCTGGGCTCCGCCCAGGGCACCCTGACGATGCTCGGATTCGGGGGCGCGGCCTTCCTCGTCAACCGGTTGGGCGGCCGGGTGCCTCGGGGTCGCGGCCGCGACGACGCTGGGAGGCCGTGCGATCACCGCCCGGGGCGGCGACCTCGGTGGCACTGTGGCGGTCGGGGTCGGCTTCACCGCCGCCGCCCTCGTGCTCGTCGCCGTGCGGGATACCGGGGCTCGGCACCCGGGGCCGGGCCGCGCCGTCCCGACGGGCTGCTCGCCATCGAGGCGGGGGTCTGATCGAGGAACCGGACGCGTCCCGGTTCTCCCCGATCGGTCGTGATTCCTGCGTTGGTGGTAATAGACGCGTCTGACAGAGCGAAGACGCGCCCGGGACGGACCGTGGCGGTGGGGAGGTCAGCTACTTCTACCACCATGACCAACACCAGGAAGTACCTCGCGGCTGTCGGCCTCACCGTAGCGCTCGTTGTCCTCTCCGGAGGCATCGCCTCCGCCCACGAATGTGAGCCCGGCGAGGGCGAGCCCGTCGTCCCGCCTGCGGGCACGCTGTGCCTCAACTCGGGTGGTGACGCGGTTGCCAACGGCATCGCCGCGGGATCGCCGGGCGTACTGTCCGGCAACTTGATCCAGGTCCCCGTCAACGCCCAGGCCAACGTCTGCGGCAACACCATCGACATCATCGGCCTGCTCAACCCCGGCAGTGGCGGCGGTGGCGGCGGTGGCGGGGGGAACAACGGTGGCGGGGGGAACAACGGTGGCGGGAACAACGGCGGCGGGAACAACGGCGGCGGGAACAACGGCGGCGGGAGCAACGGCGGCGGGAGCAATAGTTAGGACTCGTCCGCCCGATCATGTGACTATCACCTGCCCTGTCGTTGTTCCGGGCACAGGCGATTCCTTCACGATCTCGGTGCGCAACGGCGGGCCCCGGTGAGTCCGCGAGGTCGCTCCCGGGCGCGAACATCATCGTGAACGTGGCTCCCCTCCGGGGGGGGGGGGCCCGGGCCGCCCCGCCCGCCCCGGCCGGGGGCGCCCCCGGGGGTCAGACCCCCCGCACAGTGGCCCACCGGGTGACCGC
>NZ_JBHTWX010000094.1:0-35593 GCF_042792155.1 Kitasatospora sp. NPDC056651
CCTCCCGGCAGGGCGGGCCGCGGCGTCTCCACAGCTCCTCGCCGGCTCCCCCGGTCGTCAGCTCCTCGGCAGCGCGGGCAGCGGCCGTCGCCGCACCGGGAACAGCCGGACCGGGCGCCGGCTGCTCCAGCGCCGGGCCGCCAGCCGGGGCCAGATCACCAGCACCACCGGCAGCGCCAGGTACCCGAACCGCCCGGCCGGGGCGAGCATGAAGGCGATCGCGAGCCCGGCGGCCAGCAGGTCGGCCGCGGCGATCGCGGAGACCGGCGGCCGGGCCAGCAGCCAGATCGCCACCCCGATCAGGGCCACCGTCATCAGCGACAGCGAGATCGCGTGCCCGGTCGGTCCGAATCCGGCCAGCACCTTGCCCGGCAGCGGGCTGCCCGCCGGGGTGCGGATCGCCGTCATCCCGAGCGGGAAGCGCACCACCTGCTCGCGCAGCGCGCCGGCCTGGGCCAGCGCGGCGGGCAGGATCACCACCGCGCTCACCCCGACGCCGATCAGCGCGGTCCGGGCCGCGGGCCGCCGCCCGTACAGCCGCCAGAGCAGCAGGACGGCCACCGGCAGCGCGGGCCAGGCCGTCCACTTCAGGGTGCAGGCCAGGGCGAGCACCAGTCCGGCGGAGACCGTGCGGTCCCGTTCGGCGAGTGCCATCGCCAGGCAGCAGACCCCGATCAGCGGCAGGTCCACCCCGCCGACCACCAGGGCGAGCGCGATCAGCGGCGAGGCGGTGAGGATGGCCAGCGGCAGCAGCGGCGCCCGCTCCCTGGACGGCCGCAGCAGCCGCCAGGCGGCCAGCAGGCAGGCGAGGAAGGCCAGCGCGAACCAGATCCGGGCGTCCCCGGCGACCCTGGCGAAGGCGTTGGAGTCGCCGAAGAGCTGCCGCGGCATCCCGAACAGGGACATCGCGGGCAGGTACGGGTTGTAGTCGGTGACCACCACCGGGTGCGGCAGGTACGGGGTGCCGGTGGTGAGCAGCAGGTGGGCCGAGCGCTCGACCACCATGACCTCGGACTGGTGGCGGCCGTTCAGGGCGAGCAGTCCGAGCGGTATCAGGACGGCTCCGAGGAGGGCGACCGAGGCGGCGGCGCGGGCCGCGAAGCGGCGCGGCAGGGTCAGGCAGAGCACTCCGGCCAGGGCGTAGGCGGGGGCCGCGATCAGACCCCAGATCCGCTGGTTGGGCAGGTCGGAGACGAGCGGGAAGGCGGCGGCCCAGCCGGCCGCGACCAGGCAGCCGAGCAGTTGGACGGTCCGCATCGAGGCGAGCGTGGCGAGTCTGGTGGGATTCAGTCGACCGGGCGTGGGCGGGAAGGTGCTCTCGACGCGCTGGCGGGGGAGCCGACGGACGGAGAAACCGCGCGGCCGGCGGCCGGGGCCGGACGACGCCTCGGTCGCGGAGGTCTGGGCCGGCGTTCCGCCGCGGCCGGTGGTGCGGCCGCGCGGGCGGTAGTGGCCGGGCGTGCGGGTGCTCACCATGGTGGAAGGTTAGGGGCGGCGGCCGGGCCGTGTCGCCACGACGACGGACACCGGACTGGCGTTGGCGTGAAAGGGCCGCCGGGTGCCACGGCGGTCGGCGGCCCTTCACACGGGATTCGCCTCCGGGTCAGCCGGCGGCGCTGTCCGTGGGGACGGACGGCTGCTCCGGCTGCTCCAGCCGGGAGTGCCTCATGCTGTAGCCGAAGTACACCACCAGGGCCACGGCGAGGGCGATCGCGCCGGCCCGGAAGGTGTCGGCGTGCAGGCCGGTGATCAGGTAGACGCAGAAGCCGACGCTGATCAGCGGGACGACCGGGTAGCCGGGCACCTTGAAGCCGCGCGGCAGGTCGGGCTGGGTGCGGCGCAGCACGATCACGCCGATCGACACCACCGAGAAGGCCACCAGGGTGCCGAGCGAGGTGATGTCGGCCAGCACCCGCAGCGGGATGAACGCGGCCAGCGCGCCCACGCCGAGGCCGACCACGACGGTGTTCCAGGCCGGGGTGCCGGTGCGCGGGGAGAGTTCGGCGAAGCGCTTGGGCAGCATGCCGTCGCGGCCCATCGAGTACAGGATGCGGGTCTGGCCGTAGATCACCACGAGGGTGACGCTGAAGATCGAGATGATCGCGCCGATCGCGAACAGGATCGCCGGCCAGCTCTGGCCGGTGATGTCCTGGAGGATCTGGGCGAGGCCGGCCTTCTGGCCCTCGAACTTGGTCCACGACTGGGCGCCGATGCCCGCCAGGGCGACCAGGATGTAGAGCAGGGTCACCACGACCAGCGAGATGATGATCGCCAGCGGCAGGGTGCGGCGCGGGTTCTTGACCTCCTCGCCGGCGGTGGACACGGCGTCCAGGCCGATGAACGAGAAGAAGATGCTGGAGGCCGCGATCTGGACGCCGCCGATGCCGAGCGGCATGAACGGGGTCAGGTTGCCGGAGTGGAAGCCGGTGAGCGCCACGCCGATGAACATCAGCAGGATCACGATCTTGGTGGCGACCATCACCGCGTTGACCTTCGCCGACTCGCTCACGCCGCGGATCAGCAGGACGCAGACCATGGCGACCAGCAGCAGCGCCGGCAGGTTGAACCAGTGGGTGGCGTCCGGCGCGCCGGAGAACTCCTCGGGGATCGTGAAGCCGAAGGCCAGGCTGAAGAACTTGTTCAGGTAGTCGGCCCAGGTCACCGCGATCGCGGAGGCGGAGACGCCGTACTCCATCAGCAGGCAGATGCCGACGCCGAAGGCCACGCCCTCGCCGAGGGTGGCGTACGCGTAGGAGTACGAGGAGCCGGAGGCCGGGATCGCGGAGGCCATCTCGGCGTAGCAGAGCGCGGTGAGCCCGGCGGTGACGGCGGCGATCACGAAGGACAGGATGACGGCGGGCCCGGCCGAGGGCACGGCGGTGTTCAGCACGAAGAAGATGCCGGTGCCGATGGTGGCGCCGATGCCGATCGAGGACAGCTGCCACAGGCCGATCGAGCGGCGCAGGTGGATGCCGGAGCGACCGCCCTCCTCGGGCGCGCCGGCCGGGAGGACGTCCTTGCCTTCGGTCTCGGCGATCAGGGTCGAGACGGGCTTGCGTCGCAGCAGACGCGTGCCGAGGGTGTTGCTGGCCAAAACCGCGGTCCTTCTGGGCGGGGGGAGGGTGCGTTGGCAGCCCTGCCGGGGGTGTCATCGGGGACCAACCGAACGAACGTGGGGCAGTACCCGTCGAAAGCACCGGTATCGCAAACGAACAGTCCCAACCGGTTCATTGTACGGATGAATGCATAACAATGCACAATTTGGACCGTTTGTGACCGGAACATCGCCCGCCCGGCCGCTGGAGCAGCGGCCCCGCGGCGGTCATCCGCCGAGCACCGCGCGCATCACCGACCGGGCGATCGGCGCGGCCAGCGCGCCACCCGTGACATCGGTGGCGTCACTGTCCTCGACCACCACGGCCACCGCCACCGGCGGCACCGCGTCCGATCCGGCCGGCCCGGCCCAGGAGACGAACCAGGCGTACGGCGTCCCGCTGTTGCCCACCCCGTGCTGGGCCGTCCCGGTCTTGCCGCCGACCACCGCCCCGCCGATCCGGGCGTTGCCGCCGGTGCCGTTCTCCACCACGTCGGTCATCAGCTTGCGCACCTGCCCGGCCACCGCCGGGGTCATCGCCCGCCTGTACACCGCCGGCTTCATCAGCCGCACCGTGGTGCCGTCGCTCCTGGTCAGCCTGTCCACGAGCTGTGGACGCATCACCGTCCCGTCGTTGGCGACCCCGGCCGCGACCATCGCCATCACCAGCGGGGTGGCCGCCGTGTCGAACTGCCCGATCGAGGAGAGCGCCAGCTGCGACTCGTCCGTCCGGGTGTCGAAGTTCGACCGGGCGGCGCGCACCGGGACCTCCAGCCCGGCGTCGTTGAAGCCGAAGCTCGCGGCCATCTCGGCCATCCGCTCCGAGCCGGTCCGCACCCCGAGGTAGCCCAGCACGCTGTTGCAGCTGGCGGTCATCGCGGCGTCCAGCGACAGGCCGGCCCGGTCGCAGGCCGGGGTGTCGTTGACCAGCGGCGTGGTGGTGCCGGGCAGCACGTACGGGAAGGGCGCCCCGGTCGGCGCGTCGGGGTCGGTGACCACCCCGTTCGCCAGCGCGGCCGCGGCGGTGACCACCTTGAAGGTCGAGCCCGGCGGGTAGGTCTGGCGCAGCGCCCGGTTGAGCATCGGCTCGGCGGCGTCGGCCTGCAGCCGGTTCCAGGCCGCCTGGTCGGCGGCGCCGTGGCCCGCGAAGGCGCCCGGGTCGTAGGAGGGCGTGCTGGCCAGCGCCAGGATCCGCCCGGTGGCCGGCTCGATCGCGGCGACCGCGCCCCGCTGACTGCCCAGGCCGCGCATCGCGGCCTCCTGGGCGGCCCGGTCCAGCGTGGTGTGGACGTCGCCGCCGGGATTCTGCCGGCGGGCGACGGCATCCCAGAGCGACCAGCCCGCCAGCCGCCCGTCGGTGCCGGTCAGCAGCTCGTCCTCGGTCCCCTCCAGCTGGCTGGTGCCGTACGCCTGCGAGGCGAAGCCGGTGACCGCCGCGTAGGTCGGACCGTCGGTGTAGCCGCGCTTGTACGCGTACCGGCCGCCGGTCCGCTCCGAGCCGGTCACCGGTTCGCCGCCGACCACGATGTCGCCGCGCGGCTGGGCGTAGCGCTCGATGGTGAGCCGCTGGTTGGCGCCGTTGCGGTCGAGGTCCCTCGCCTGGAACACCTGCACCCGGGTGGCCTGCGCGCACAGCGCCGCGACCAGCAGCAGGCAGAAGGTGCCCGCCCGGCGGCCGGTGACCGAGATGCCGGGCAGCCCCCGCGGGCCGTCGCCCCCGGGCCGCGCGCGCGTCACCGGGCCTCCCCGGGGGCGGGGCGCCGCGCGATGTCGCTCATCCGGACGAGCAGCGCGACGATGATCCAGTTGGTGACCACCGAGGAGCCGCCCTGGGCGATGAACGGCATGGTCATCCCGGTCAGCGGGATCAGCGCGAGCACCCCGCCCGCCACCACGAACACCTGGAGGCCGACGATCGCGGCCAGCCCGATCGCCAGCAGGCGGCCGAACGGGTCGCGCAGCGCGATGCCGGTCCGGAAGCCCCGCGAGACCAGCACCGCGTACAGCAGGAACACCGCGACCAGTCCGGTCAGCCCGAGCTCCTCGCCGATGGTGGCCAGGATGAAGTCCGACTTGGCGGCGAAGCCGATCAGCACCGAGTGCCCGTTGCCGAGCCCGGTGCCCAGTTCGCCGCCCCAGGCGAAGGCGAACAGCGACTGGGCGATCTGGTTGACGCCCCGGCCCGCCGCGATCGAGCCCAGTGGGTCCAGCCAGTCCGCGACCCGGCTGTGCACGTGCGGCGAGAGCCGGCCCACCGTCACCGCGCCGACCGCGGCCAGGCCCAGGCCGATCACGACCCAGCCGGTGCGCGCGGTCGCCACGTAGAGCATCACCACGAACAGGCCGAAGAACAGCAGCGAGGTGCCGAGGTCGGTCTCCAGCACCAGGACGCCGACGAACGCCGCCCAGATCAGCAGCACCGGCCCGAGCACCCGCCCGCGCGGCAGCTGCCGACCCCGGACCCGGCGGCCGGTGAGCGCCAGCGCGTCCTGGTGCTCCGCCAGGTAGGCGGCGAAGAACACCGCCAGCAGGACCTTGGCGAACTCCCCCGGCTGGAAGGAGAGCGGCCCGATCACGATCCAGATCCGGGAGCCGTACACCGGCGGGAAGAAGATCGGCAGCACCAGCAGGACCAGCGCCACCAGCGCCCCGAGGTACGCGTGGCGCCGCAGCCTCCGGTGGTCGCGCACCAGCAGCACCACCGCGATGAACAGCGCCACCCCCAGCGCCGACCAGAGCAGCTGGGTGGCGGCGGCACCCCGCCCCGGAGTGGCCCGGTCCAGCCGGTGGATCACCACCAGTCCGATCCCGTTCAGCAGCACCGCGATCGGCAGCGGCAGCGGGTCCGCGTACCGGGCCCGCCACCGGACGACGGCGTGCGCCGCCAGGGCCGCCGCACCGAGCACGGCGCCGTAGCCGGCCGCGTCCGCCGGGACGTGCCCGTCCAGGTTGACGCCGACCTCGACGTAGCCGAACACGGCGGTCAGCACGGCACCGACCACCAGGACGAGCTCGGTGGTGCGCCCGGTCGGCACCGGCCGGCTCGGCCCGGCGGCGGATCTCGGCACGGCGGAGGGTGTCGCCACGGACCGTCCTGGGGTAGCGAAGGGCCCGGCGCCGCCGGCCGGGGGATGCCGATCGGGGCGGACCGGCGACGGATGCCGGTCCGCCCCGACGGGAGCGGCGATGGGCCCGAACGCGGAGAAACCGCGCCCGTGTCCCGATTTCGCACCCTAACGAGCGTTATCCATATGTACTGGTTATTCGCTACGGTGTGTCCGCCATTGCCCGGATCACCCGGCCGCCCTCACTCCGGCCGCCGGCCCGCCAGCGCCGCCACCCCGCCACCGGCCGCGGCCAGCAGCACGACCGCGACCAGCAGGCTCCCCCAGGGCACCGCGACCTCACCCGTCCGGGCCGCCGACACCAGGACACGCACCGCGGCGTTGGCCGGCGAGGCCGGCACCACCAGCAGCAGCGTGGCCAGCGTCAGCGCCGCCGGGATGCCGTACTGCGCGTGGAACAGCACCGGCCGGTTGGCCAGCGCCCCGGCCAGCACCCCCAGCAGCGCGCACACCACCGAGGCCGCCAGTCCGGCCGACACCGCCGCCCCGGCCCCCGGATCCTGCCGCGCCCCCGCGTCGGCCACCGGCCCGCTGGTCCACCACACCGCCGCCACCTGACCGACCGCCAGCACCAGCGACACCGTCAGCGCCGCCAGCAGCGCGCCCAGGTGCACCCGGACCGGCCCCACCGCCGCCACCAGGCAGGCCCGGGAGGCCGGCGGCTCCGCGCTCAGCACGCTGCGCACGTACCAGGCGCTCACCGGCAGCAGCACCCCCGCGCCGAAGCCGAGGCCGCCCAGCAGCGGATCACCCGCCGACACCCCGATCACCAGCAGCAGCGCGTACGCCAGGAACGGCGGCAGCCAGGCGTGCGAGCGCAGCAGCAGCTCCAGGTGGTACCGGGTGAGCGAACCGACCCGCGCCGTCACCGCCCGCCCTCCGCCCGCCGCCGCACCGCGAGCACCCGGACCGCCGGGCGGCCCAGCAGCAGCCGGCGCAGCAGCGCGTCCGAGTGCGCGGCCGGTACGGCCAGCCGCACCGCCGTCCCGGCCAGCGCGGTCACCTCCGGCGAGCCGGGCAGCGGCGCGGGCAGCGGGGCACCGTCCGGGACGTCCACCTCGACCTCCATCACCGGGCCGTCCGCCACCGGCTCCACCGCCTCCTCCTCGACGCGCCGCAGCGCGCCGTCCGCGCCGACCCGGTACGCCGCGCTGGTCAGCCCGGCCAGCCGGGCCGGGTCGTGGTCGACGAACAGCACCGTGCCGCCCTGCGCCGCCCGCTGCGCCGCCGCCTCGTCCAGCACCGCCCGGGCTTCCGGGTCCAGCCCGGTCCAGGCCTCGTCCAGCAGCAGCACCCGCGCCTCCGGGAGCAGCGCCTGGGCGACCGCGACCTTCTGGCAGGTGCCCTTCGACAGCCGGCTCAGCGGCGTGCCCGCCCGGTCCGCGACGCCGAACCGGTCCAGCCACTCCCCGGCCCGCAGCCGCGCCCGCTCCGCGGACAGCCCGTGCACCCGGCCCACCCGCAGCAGGTAGGAAGCGGCGTCGAAGGGCAGCGCCGGGGGGAAGCGCTCGGGCACGTACGCCGCCGGGCCGGGCCGCCGCACCCGCCCGGTGCTCGGCCGCTCGATCCCGGCGGCCAGCCGCAGCAGCGTCGACTTGCCGCTCCCGTTCCGCCCGGCGATCCGCACCAACTCGCCCGGCCCGAGCGCCAGATCGACCCCGTGCAGGATCCACCGCCCCCGCCGGCCGTACCGCTTGCCGACCGCCGCCAACTCCATCACGCCCCCCGCTCCGCTCCGTTGTGTCCGGAAGGCTATCCATCCCGGATAAGGCCGGCGTGAGCGAATTCCACTGCCGCACGCCGGAGTTCACCACCGAGCGGATCGAGGCACGATCCGGACTCGTTTCGCCACGGCGAACTGATGCTCCCTAGGATCAACGGGTGAATACCGGACGACGACCACAGACCAGGCTCGGCGGCCTGCTGGCGGCCCTGGCGATAACGGGCGCCTCGCTGCTCCTCGGCCTGCCCGCCCACGCCGACGAACCATCAGCCGGAGCGGCTCCCGCGACCAAGGAGGCCCCCCGGGTCGACCTCGTCCTGGACGTCAGCGGCTCCATGCGGGAAGCGGACATCCAGGGCAAGAGCCGCATCTCGGTGGCCCAGCAGTCGCTGAACGAGGTGATCGACGCGCTGCCCGCGGAGACCGAGTTCGGCATCCGCACCCTGGGCGCGACCTACCCCGGCAACGACAAGGCCCAGGGCTGCCAGGACACCAAGCAGCTCTACCCGGTCGGCAAGACCGACAAGGTCGAGGCCAAGACCGCCGTCGCCACCCTGCGGCCCACCGGGTTCACCCCGATCGGCCTGGCCCTGCGCGGCGCCGCCCAGGACCTCGGCAAGGGCGAGACCACCCGCCGCGTGGTGCTGATCACCGACGGCGAGGACACCTGCACCCCGCCCGACCCCTGTGACGTCGCCCGCGAGCTCGCCTCCCAGGGCATCCACCTGGTCGTCGACACCCTGGGCCTGGCCCACGACGACAAGACCCGCCAGCAGCTGCTCTGCATCGCCAACGCGACCGGCGGCACCTACACCGACGTCCGCACCCAGGAGCAGCTCACCGACAAGGTGAAGCAGCTCGTCGACCGCTCCAACGACACCTACACCGTGACCCCGGTCAAGACCGCCGGCACCGACAAGTGCGAGAGCGCCCCGGTGCTCGCCCCGGGCGTCTACACCGACCGCGAGAAGTTCTCCGAGCACCGCGTCTACAAGGTCCCGGTCAAGTCCGGCCAGGAGCTGCGCGCCTCGGTCAGCGTCGCCCTCGACCGCCCGGTGGCCAGGGACTACGGGGTGCTGCTCCAGGCCACCAGTGCGGCCGGCCAGGAGCTGGTGCGCGGCACCGACGCCGGCAGCGGCCGCACCGACGTCGTCTCCACCGGCCTGCGCTGGTCCACGAACGACTCCAAGGGCTACGTCACCGCGAGCCCGACCGCCACGTCGAGCGCCAAGCCGGAGACCACCGTCTGCCTGGTCGTCAGCAACTCGCTGGCCCCGCAGTCCGGCGTCCTGGCCGACCCCGGTCTGCCGCTGGAGCTGACCGTCGACCTGGCCTCCTCCTCGCCCGCGCCGGAGGGCGCCGCGATGGGCCTCGGCCGCGGCTGGATCCTGCTGCTCACCCTCACCCTGGCCGGCCTGGCCTTCGGCCTGGTCTTCGGCTGGATCGCGCGCTGGCGCATCTCCGTCTGGCGGGAGAACTGACCATGCGTACGACGATCCGCGGCGCCCTCGCCGCCCTCGCCCTGCTGCCCGCCCTGGCCCTGGGCGCCCCGGCGGCCTCGGCCGCCTCGCCGTCCCCGTCGGCCAGAGCGAGCGGCACCCCGGCGCCCGCCACCAAGGCGGGCACCTCCTTCCTGACCGCGGTCAACCTCTCCCCCGGCCAGGACGCCAAGGTCGCCGCCTCCACCGGCGACTACCTCTACTGGGCGTTCGGCGCCTCCGAGGGCCAGACCCCGACGGTCGGCCTGACCGTCGACCTGGCCCCCTCGGCCGACCGGCACGGCCCGCAGACCTGGTCCGTCGAGGTCTTCGACGGGCTGCGCCGCCGCCAGTCGTGCACGGCCGGCACCCAGAACGCCACCGCCGAGCAGAGCGCGACCACGCTGGCCCTGGACTGCACCCTGCGCGAGGTCCGCACCTGGGCCGAGCCCTGGTCCGGCGACCCGCTGCCCGGCACCTACTACGTGCGGCTGTCGGTCAACGACGTCCCGCAGCCGGACCTCGGCCTGGCCTCCTCGGTCCGGCTGCACGTCGCCGCCAAGGGAGACGCCGACAACGCCCAGCCGGAGGGCGGCGAGCTGAAGGCCCCGCTGGTCCCGCCGGTCGGCGGCGGCGCCAGTACGGCCAAGGCGGCCGCCCCGGTGGCGCAGGAGGAGCACTGGTACACCGGCTGGTTCTCCGGCTGGAACAGCCGCTGGTACTGGACGATCGGCGGCGGCTGCCTGGCCGCGCTGGCCGGCGTCCTCGGCTACAACCTGACCCGGCACCCGCGCGGTCACCGGCCCGGCCACCACGGCGTCGTCCCGTCCCAGGGCTCCCACCCGGGCGGCCACTACGCCGGCTCGGACCGCCCCTGAGGCGCGCCCCGAGAAACCCCCGGAGGGGCCGTCCGGACGTCGTTCCGGCCGGCCCCTCCGGTTTTCCCGGGGCCGCCCGCGCGGGGCACCCGGGCCGATCCGGGTGCCCGGCACGGGGAGCACGGCCGCGAACGGCGGAGGCGGCCGGCGGGCCCCGGCCGGGCGGCCGCCGGATCGTTCCTCCGTCAGGGCCCGGGCCCACCGGCCCGACCGGCCCCTCCGAGGCCCAGACCGCGTCAGAAACGGGCCCGGGTGCACGATGTGATCTCCCCCACGGCCGCCCCCCGGGCGCCGCCGGATCCGAGCCGGCCCCCGGAAACGCGAAGTCCCCCCGAGAGATGACTCCCGGGGGGACTTCGTCGACCGGCCGGAGCCGGTCCGTTGGGTGGGGTGTTCACAAGTAGGGCTGACCTGGGCCGATTCCACCCTAGCAATGATCGCTTCCCGGGCCGCTGAAGATCGTTTCCCGAGCCCTCCAACGTGGGCCATCTCTCACCTGTCTTGGGCGGATGTTCACGCCGGCAGCGCTCCAGCGGGGTGACCGTGTTCTCTGCCACATTCGGTGAGGGCGAGGACGCCGCAACCCGCCGTGCTGGTGTGCGCTCCCAGTGTTCCGTGCCTGGCCTCAGTTGAGGCCCGACCGTTTGTGAGCCTCTAGCCCGAGTACAACGCTGCCAGACACGGCAGGCGTCGGCTCAGCTGGTCGCCGTCGGCGAAGTCGAAGCCCCAGTTCGGGTCGAGAGCCGGGTACTGGATGGTGAAGGCGCCGTCGGGAAGTTCCTTCCCAGTGACTTCCTGGTAAGCGTCCCAGGCGATGCTCAGAGTTTCCTCGCACTCGATGTCGATCCCATCGGCGGCGAATGAGCGTACGGCCGGGAGCCCGGCGAGCCTGTCCGGATCGGCGATGACGCTCTCGAAGGTCGCACGGCCCTGCGTGATCAGCCAGCCACGAAAGTAGTCGAACAGGTCGTCCGAGCAACCACCGTTGATCATGTAGGCCGCGCCCCAGAGCGGGGCTTTGTACGACTCGGCCATCAGGTTCCAGAGGATCTGCTGAGCGGCGACGATCTCCTCGGTTGGGCGAAGCGCGAGCAGTGTGGCAGCCCGGCGCGCGACGGCGTCGCCGTTGTCCGGGGCCGGCACCTGCGCGCGGGCTTCTTCGATCAGGTTCCAGAATTGCTGGGTGTCCATGGCGGCTGAGGATGTCACTGAGCTCTGACAGAGCGGTCCAGGGGCGTTGGAGTCCCAACTGGTGCGGGCTGGGCAGGGGTGTCGTCCTGGTTGAGGCCGATCGTTGGACCGTTTCCGTGCAGTCTCTCTGTCCGGCTTCTGGGCTGGGCTGCTTGGCCGTCTGGCTGTTTGCTTCTCCAAGTGCCAGACATGGTTGGCTGTTTGGCTGTCTGGCACGCCTGGCATTCCCTACGATGTCTGCGGTTGGCGAGTGTTGGATGTCTGGGGAGGGCGCGTGGGAGCCGTGGGCGCGGATGAGGCTGTTGCGGCTCCGGGACTGCGGATCGCCGTTGACTTCTACGCCGCGAAGGCCGAGGAACTGCAGCTGCGGCAAGCGGCGCTGGAGGACGAGCTCGCCACACTGAGGTCCGAGTTGGCCCGCGTCAGCGGCACCCGGGATCAGCTGGCCGATGTCCTGGCTGAGCTCTTGGTCGGCCAGTCGCAGGAGGACCCAGCCGAGCCGGGACCGACTGCCGCCGAAGAATCTGGCCCCGGCGTCGCAGAGGAGCCCTCGTCGGTGCCGCCCTCCGAGCCAGCCCCGCCACGCCGTTCCGCAGGGCGCCGGGGGGCCCAGTCCGGTGAGGTCATGCAGGCCGTCCTCATGGTTCTGGTCACTGCGGGGCGGCCCATGAGGGTGCGGGAGATCACCGAGGCCATCGGGCGCCCGGCGTCAGGCAAAGAAGGTCGGGCACCTCAGGAGACGACCCGCTCGACGTGCAAGCGGCTCGTGCAGCAGGGCAAGGCTGTCGAGGGCCCGGTCGGCGTGTTCGCAATCGCGCGCTCCGGGGAGCCGTCGGCGGAGGGAGCTGCCTAACGACGCGCCGGTATCTGGAGGTGTTCCCTCCTCCCCTGGCAGGGAGGAGGGAACCGGTTCCGTCGAGGTCGCAGCCGCTTCGGAACCATCACGTGGCCCCTATCAACTGGTTCACGCACCCCCGAGGTTAGAGCAAGGTCGCTGACCTCGGGGGGTGCGTG
The DNA here is from genome assembly GCF_042792155.1 of Kitasatospora sp. NPDC056651. Lineage (NCBI taxonomy): Bacteria > Bacillati > Actinomycetota > Actinomycetes > Kitasatosporales > Streptomycetaceae > Kitasatospora > Kitasatospora sp. NPDC056651. Next base: position 12,504 of record NZ_JBHTWX010000094.1, read on the forward strand.
GCCTATTTCGTCGTTCCCGGGACCGAGTCACCGGGGGCGGGAAGGCCGTTCACCATGCGCGATGCGCGTCTCAACGCGGTGCGGGTACAGCGGAACGTCCAGGAAGTTCTCCAGGCGGGCGACGGTGGCGACATCCGGCCAGGATCGGCCGGCCAGCAGGTCCGCGATCGCCTGCCGGTTCACTCCGGAGCCGACGGCGGCCTGGCGAAGGCTCCATCCCTGATCCGCGAGGACGTTGGCGAGGCGGTGGGAGATCTCCCGCACAGTTTCGGCGCCGACGTCCGTACTGGCCTCGCAGGGCCAGGCTTCCGGATCGTCGGTCATCTCCCGTGGGGGGCGCACGCGGGCGCTTCCGCCAACCATGCTCACACCATCCTGTCCGTTGAAGTGGATCAATCCCCTGACGGCTGCTTGACCAGCCGGTATTCGTGGACCGTGACCCTTGATCCGGACACGTCCGCGAAGATCGCCCGCTACCGGCCCCGCCAGGCGCCGGACGTATGGGAGGACGTCGCGCCATTCGTGCGGTCCGTCGTCACGGCGACGGCCACGGCCGTGCCCTACGACGTGGAACGGCTTCTGCACGCCACGGCCGGCCTGGCGTTGTGGGCCGAAGAGAGCGGACTGCCGCGAGATCCGGACACCTGGCTGCGGGGCGAGGTCATCGACGCGTTCGTACTGTCCCGGGCGGGTGTCCTCGCACCGACATCGGTGCAGACCTACCGCACCTGGCTGCGGCGCGTTCGGGACGCACTGGCCTGGACGGACCGGGGCGAGCCCGTCCCGCCCAGGCTGCACGCTCCCGCCAATCCTCACGAGCCCTACAACAGCGACGAGTTGGCCGGGCTTCGCGACTGGGCCTCGCGCCTGCGCGGACAGCAGCGAACCGACGCGCTCGCCTTGCTGGGGCTCGGCGCCGGCTACGGGCTGATGCCCAGGGAGGTGGCCGCCACCAGGGGTCTGGACCTTCGGCGGCCTGGCCGCGGGCATCCACTGGTCCACACGGGCATCGAGCGCTCGCCGGTGGCCGCCCGCGCTCAGTGGGAGGAGGTCCTGGCCGACCTCGCCGAGGAGGCTGGCGGCCGCTACCTGTTCCGGCCGCGGCGCATGAAGCCCTACGCGAAGAACCTCATCGGCTCCTGGTCTCACCTGCACCAGCCCACCGACGGCCTGCCGCCCCTGTCGGTCGGCCGCCTGCGGGCCGGCTGGATCGTGGAACTGATGCGCGAGCGCATCGACCACGATCTGATCGCCAGGGCCGCAGGGCTCGCCTCCGCCGCGTCACTCGCCCGCTTCCAGCACTTCGTCCCGCCGCTCGACGACGCCACCGCGGCCCGGCTCCTGCGCGGCAGGACGGCGTGACCTTTCCCCGCACGTGGCGGGATACGGAGAAGGCCCAGCGGCGTCGGCCACGGCCGGTCACCGACGCGCCCGCCGAGATCCCGGATTCCAAGGTCGGACAGGTCGACTTCCTGCTCCGCCACTCCGGCGCGCTCGACCTGATCGACGCCGAGCTGGCAGGCCGCCCCGGCCCGGACGGCCTGCCTGTCCGCACCGTGCTCGTGGGCGTGCTGCTGGCGCTGCACTACCACGCGAGCGCGAACCTGGCCGACGCCTGCCGGGTCCTGCTCGACCAGCTCAGACCCACCACGCGAGCCTGGCTCAACGTCCCGGAGATCGAGCCCGACGACCCATGGGCGCGCAACGCGTTCTGCCAGCGCGTCTACCGGTCGTTCGACCGCCTGACCACCGCACTGGACCCGGCCCGCACGGACCGCCGCCGCCGGCTCCCCCTCACCGAGGCGGCCGTCCACGCCGCGGCTTGGGAGGACGGCGCCGCCGAGCACGTTCGCCGTCGTGACCTCCTGCAGCAGATCAGCGACCGTCTCGTCCTGGTCACCGTCCGCCTGGCCCACAGGCGCGGTCTCTTCAAGGGCTGGCACGGCGACGTGGGCGCCGATACCACGGCCTTCCCCGCCTGGCACCACCCCCGGAGCGACCGCCGCGGCCTGGCATCGGTGGAGATCACAGCCGGCTGGCACTTCAGCGGAGGCAGCACCGAGGGCGTCTTCGGGCACAGCGCAACCCTCCTGGCCGCAGTCAGCCGCCGCCACCCCGCGAACCATCCGGCAGCCGGAACCCGGACGAGCAGGCACCCCCAGCTCATCCTGGGCGCCGTCCTCGACAGCCCCGGCAAACGCATCGGCCCCAACGCCGTCCACACGCTCCAGGCCCTCGTCCCGCTCGGCCTGCCCATCGGCCTGCTCGCCGCCGACCGCGCCTACACCGACCAGACCACCGAGAACTTCCAGTCGCACGTCCGCCGGCTCGGCTACCAGCTCGCGCTCGACTACAAGCAGAACCAGCGCGGCATCCAGGGCGGCCACCTCGGCGCCGTCCTCGTCGACGGCACCCTCGCCTGCCCGCTCGTGCCCGAGGCCCTCGCCAATGCCACCACTGGGCTCGACGACAAGACCGTCCGCGATCCCGACGAGAAGCTGCGGCAGCGACTGGCAGCCCGGGAGCCCTACTTCCTCAAGCGCAAGCAGGGTCCCGACCGGCACGGGACGGTCCGCCTCCAGTGCCCCGCCGCCGGCCCGTCCCCCTCCGTGACGTGTCCTCGCTTCAACCGTGCGCACCGGCCCCAGGCCGGACCGCCCACGGTGGTCGACCTCACCAGCGCCCGTTCCACCGCGGCCCACCTCTCCGCGAAGCCCAGCGTCCAGATCGCCCCCGCCGAACGCCTGCGACCACCGCCGGCCAAGGACCTGCCGCGGATCTGCCGCAAACCGACGATCACGGTCCGTCCCGGCGACCTCGGCAAGATCGACAAGCTCCGCCAGGACCGCCACTACCTCGGCCCGGCATGGCGCGACGCCTACAAGCCCATGCGCGCCCACAACGAGGCCGTCAACGGCCGCGTCAAGGGCCACCACATCAACATCGCCGACCCCAAGAAGCGCCTCGCCCACGGACGCGTCGCCCAGACGATCCTGCTCGCCCTGATGATCCTCATGATCAACCTGCGGACCATCCAGGACTGGCTCCGCACCACCACCCCGGAACTCACAACGACACCCGCCGTCGAGCACTACGACGGCCTCACACCAGCCCCGACCGACTTCAACGGCCTTCCCCCACCACCCGACTGACGAACAGCCCGCAGAAGACCCGAAGAGACCTGCACCACACAGCCGTTGACCTGCCCATCGACGGCAGTTCTCGCACGCCCGCCTCAGCCAGGCGACCTCCGAAGCGGCCCGAGCGACCCCGTGATCTACGCCACGAAGCACCATCGCCATCGCACGCCGCCTCGAACAAGCCCGGTCAAAACAGAAATCCCGCTCAGCCGAACCGGCTGAGCGGGATCTCATGACCACTTACGAGTCAGACTCATAAACAGTCGTTGGGTGGAGCTGAGGGGATTCGAACCCCTGACCCCCTCGATGCGAACGAGGTGCGCTACCGGACTGCGCCACAGCCCCAACGAGAAGAAACTCTAGCACCTTTCGGAGGGGGTCCGTGACCACCCCCCGGATCGCGGTGCTGGTCGGGGGGTGGTCCGGGATGGACCCCAGGTCATTCGTTGGCCGCGCGCGGGCGCGACTCGGGGGCCTGCGGCTCGGCGTACTGGTCGAACAGCGGGGTCTTGCGGGACTCCGCGGGTCGGCCGGCGGTCCAGGTGCCGGGGGCCGACAGGTCGAGGCCGCGGGAGACCCTGGGGGCGACCGGCGCGGTCACGTAGGTCGGCAGCGGGACGGGCACCGGCTCCCAGGAGTCCGGGCCGGCCGCACCGCGCTCGCGCATGCCGTCGACCCACTCCTCGTGCTCGGTCGCCTCGGCCACGGCGGAGGCGGAGGGCACCACGACGGTGGCCTGCTCCGGGTCGACCGCCAGCCGCAGGTGCGGACGGCGGGCGGCCCGCCCCTCGGCGGGCGGGGCCGGGGCGGGCTCCGCGCCGGCGGGGGCCTCGGCCGGGGTCGCGGCGGCCGCCGCGGCGGCGCGCTGCTGTTCGCGCTTGCGCAGCCGCTCGGCCGCCTGGGCGGCCCGCACGCGGTCGAGCTTCACCTCGTACCGCTGGCGCTCCAGCTTGCGCAGGTGGCCGATGTACAGGGTGAGGAGGACCGCCGGGACCGCGGGGACCCAGAGGAACGCCAGTCCGGCCACCGCGGCGACCACCGCGGCGAGCGCGAAGGACAGGAAGAGGGCGGTCACCATCCGGCGCCGACGGGCCAGCAGCCGCGCCCGGCGCTCACTGCCGGCCTGCGGCTCGGGGGCCGGCCGCTCGGCCGGACGCTGCGCCGGGGGTTCGGGCTCCCCCGCGGGATCGCCGGAGGCGGCCGCGTCCCGTTCGGGAGGACCGTCGTCGTTCTGCTCGCCGTCACGCGGTTCGTCGCCCAGGGCCCGGGCTGCCCGCCGCTCCAGCGCCGAACGCCCGGCCAGCAGGCGGATGGCGGTGCTGAAGCGTTCCGTCGGGCGCGCCTCGTTGAGTTCGTCCTGCCTGCGGAGCCACATCGGCACCAGATAGGCGGCCCAGGCCCCTACGATGACGGCGTAGATAAGGCCGCTACTGCTCACGATTCACACCGTACGGGCGGTGGGGAAGCGCTGGCAGCAATTTGGCGCGGCGTGTCGTGTGATCAAGCTGATTCTCCGACTATTTTGCCGGTATTTGTGATGGTCCGGCGTCGTGGCGATGCCATATCGATATTTTATTCGAACATATATTCAATTACTGGGCCGACGCCCGGAACTGAGCGCCCGCCAGCGCGCCAGCACCCCCTCCGGGACCTCCTCGGCGGTCAGCGCGTAGACGAGGTGGTCCCGCCAGTCGCCGTCGATGTGGAGATAGCGGGGACGGATTCCCTCCGAGCGGAAGCCGAGTTTCTCCACCACCCGCCGGCTCGGGCCGTTCTCCGGGCGGATGCAGACCTCGATCCGGTGGAGTCCGAGCGTGTGGAAGCAGTAGTTCACCGCGAGCGCCACGGCGGTCGGGATGATGCCCCGGCCGGCCACCGACTCGTCCACCCAGTACCCGACGTTCGCCGAGCACATCGATCCCCAGGTGATCCCGCCGACGGTCAACTGGCCGACCAGCCGGCCCTGGTAGACCACGACGAAGGGAAGCATCCGGCCGGCCGAGGCCTCGCCGCGCAGGAAGCGGACCATCTGCCGGTAGGTCGGCCGAGGGCCGGCGGCCAGGCCCGCCGGGCCGGGCGGCACGGTGGCCTCCCAGCGGCGCAGCCAGTCCCGGTTGCGGTGGCTCACCTCCTGCCACTCGCGCTGGTCGCGGACCCGGATCGGGCGCAGCACGACCTCCCCCTCGTGGAGCTCTACCGGCCAGCCGGCGTTCAGTGCCCTCTCCTGGATGCTGGAGCCCCGGTCGCCGGGGCGTCGGGCCGGGCGTGGTCCCCGCCGCCGAGCTGGTCGACGGCGTGGGCGAGCAGCGGCTCCAGGACGGCCAGGCCGTCCCTGACGCCGCCGGTCGAGCCCGGCAGGTTGACGATCAGGGTACGTCCGGCGAGCCCGGCGAGCCCGCGGGAGAGCGCCGAGGTGGGCACCTTCTCCCGGCCGTACGCGCGGACGGCCTCGGCGATGCCGGGAACCTGGCGGTCGATCACCCGGGCGGTCATCTCGGGGGTGAGGTCCGTCGGCGAGATGCCGGTGCCGCCGGTGGTCAGCACCACGTCGTAGCCGGCCGCGACGGCCTCGCGCAGCGCGGCCTCCACCGGCTCGCCGTCCGGGACGATCCGGGGGCCGTCCGTCCTGAAGCCCATCGCGGTCAGGCCGGCCACCAGCAGCGGGCCGCCCTTGTCCTGGTAGACCCCGGCCGAGGCCCGGTTGGAGACGGTGACGGCCAGCGCCCTCCCGGCCGGGGCCTCCCCGGACGAGGCCTTCGCGGCCGACGCGGTCACGCGTCCACCTCCGGGGCGAACCAGTCACCGCTCTTGCCGCCGGTCTTGCTCAGCACCCGGACCGACTCGATCGTGGCGCCCTTGTCCACCGCCTTGACCATGTCGACGACCGTCAGCCCGGCCACCGCCACGGCGGTCAGCGCCTCCATCTCGACGCCGGTGCGGTCGGAGGTCTTCACGGTGGCGGTGATCTCGACCGCGTCGTCCGCGACCGCGAGGTCGACCTTGACGCCGGAGACCGCGATCGGGTGGCAGAGCGGGATCAGCTCCGGGGTCTTCTTGGCGCCCATGATCCCGGCGATCCGGGCCACCGCGAGGGCGTCGCCCTTGGGCACGCCGTCGCCGCGCAGCAGCTCGACCACCTGCGGGGAGACCCGCACCCGGCCGGCCGCCACGGCGGTGCGCGCGGTGGTGGCCTTCTCGGAGACGTCGACCATCCGGGCCGCGCCCTGGTCGTCGACGTGGGTGAGGCGGTCGCCGGGGGGAGGTGTCGTCACGGGTAACTCCAGGGGCGAGCAGGTCGAATACCGCGCTACCGTACCGTTCCCCGGTCCGGCGGACCGATCAGGAGTCCAGCAACACCACGTCCACCTCGCTGCCGGCGGGCAGTTCGGTGACGTCCTCGGGGACGGTGATCAGGCAGTTCGCCCGGGCCAGCGCGCCGACCAGGTGGGACCCGGCGCCGCCCACCGGCTCGACGGTGCCGTCCGCCGCCGAGTGCCGGCCGCGCAGGAACTGCCGCCGGCCGGCCGGGGAGCGCAGTGCCGCCGGGCAGAGCGCGCGGACCACCGGGCGGTGCACCTCGGCGGCGCCGAGCATGGTGCGGATGACCGGGCGGACGAAGAGCTCGAAGGAGATGTAGGCGCTCACCGGATTTCCGGGCAGGGCGAGCAGCGGCACCCCGGCCGCGCCGCCGATCCGGCCGAAGCCCTGGGGCTTGCCGGGCTGCATCCGCAGCGTCCGGAAGGCGACGCCCCCGTAGGTCTCGAAGACCTCCTTGACCACGTCGTACGCGCCGACGCTGACCCCGCCGCTGGTGACGATCAGGTCGGCCCGGCCGAGCTGGTCCTCCAGGACGGCGCGCAGCCTCCCTGCGTCGTCCGGGACGGCGCCGACCCGGTAGGCGATGGCACCGGCCTCCTGGGCGGCCGCGGTGAGGGTGAAGCTGTTGGAGTCGGTGATCTGCCCGGGGCCGACCGGCTCGCCGGGCGGGACCAGCTCGCTGCCGGTGGACAGCACCACGACCCGGGGGCGCGGGCGGACCTTCACGGTGGCCCGGCCGATCGCGGCGAGCAGGCCGAGCTGGGTGGGGCCGAGCCGGGTGCCCGCCTCCAGGACGGTGGTGCCGGCCGTGACGTCGCTGCCGCGGCGGCGGATGTGCGCGCCCTCGGCGACCGGGCGCAGGACGCGCACCTCCTCGTCGGGGACGGGCGCGGTCATCGCGGCGGCGGCCACCCCGGTGCCGGTGCCACCGTCGGTCCACTCGACCGGGGCGACGGCCTGGGCGCCGGGTGGCAGCGGGGCCCCGGTCATGATCCGGGCGGCCTGGCCGGGGCCGATCCTGGGCAGCTCGCCGGCGCCGGCCGCGATGTCGCCGACCACCGGGAGCACCGACGGGTAGACGTCGGTGGCGCCCTCGGTGTCGGCGGTGCGGACCGCGTAGCCGTCCATCGAGCTGTTGTCGAAGGGCGGCAGGTCGCCGTCGGCGGTCACGTCCTCGTCGAGCCGGCAGCCCTGGGCGTCGAGCAGCGGGAGCTCGATCGCGGGCAGCGGACCGACCGCGGCCAGCACGTCGGCGAGGTGCTCGTCCACCGTCCACAGGCGCGGTGCCGCCGGTGCCGGGTCCGTTCCGGCGTCGCAGCAGGCGCTGGGCGTGGTGCTGTGCTCGGTGGACCCGGTCATCGGCGGCTCGCTCTCTGTCGTGGTCGTCCTGCGTCAGTCCTGCATCTCGGTGCCGACGAACTCCCGCAGCCAGGAGCGGAACTCCGGGCCCAGGTCCTCGCGTTCGGCGGCCAGTCGGACGATAGCGCGCAGGTAGTCGGCGCGGTCGCCGGTGTCGTAGCGGCGGCCCTTGAAGAGCACGCCGTGCACCTGGCCGCCGTCCGCCGCCTCACGGGTGGTCAGCTCGCGCAGGGCGTCGGTGAGCTGGATCTCGCCGCCGCGGCCGGGCGGGGTCTCCCGCAGCACGTCGAAGACCAGCGGGTCGAGGACGTAACGGCCGATCACCGCATAGTTGGACGGGGCCTCGCCGGGCTCGGGCTTCTCGACCAGGTCGGTCACCTGGAAGACGTCGTCGCCGAAGCCGTTCGCCTTGACGGCGGCGCAGCCGTAGAGGTGGATCTGGGAGGGGGCGACCTCCATGAGGGCGACGACCGAACCGCCGAGCTCCTGCTGCACCTCGATCATCCGGGAGAGCAGCGGGTCGCGCGGGTCGATCAGGTCGTCGCCGAGCAGGACGGCGAAGGGCTGGCCGGCGACGTGCTGCTCGGCGACCGAGACGGCGTGGCCGAGGCCCTTGGGGTCGCCCTGGCGGACGTAGTGCATGTTGGCCAGCTCGACGGACTCGCGGACCCGGGCCAGGCGCTGCTCGTCGCCCTTGCGGACCAGCAGCTCCTCCAGCTCGTAGGCGCGGTCGAAGTGGTCCTCCAGGGCCCGCTTGTTGCGCCCGGTGACCATCAGTATGTCGGAGAGGCCGGCGGCGGACGCCTCCTCGACGACGTACTGGATCGCCGGCTTGTCGACGACCGGGAGCATCTCCTTCGGGGTGGCCTTGGTCGCCGGGAGGAAACGGGTGCCCAGTCCGGCCGCGGGTACCACGGCCTTGGTTACCGGAACTCGGGGGTTGGTCGTCGTCATGCGTTTACCTTACTCAGGCACGTTTTCGCCCGGCCGAGCGCCGTCGGACGGCTAGGACAGCACGTCGCGGGGCCCGGCCGCAGTGGCGGCCGTATGGGTCGCGACCGGCTGGTCGAGGGGGTTCCGGCCGGCACAGGCCGACAGACTACCGGGCTTTGCGGAACGGTCGTGTTCGCCGTCCGGACGGTGGCCGGGGCCCTGGACGCCCTGTTCGGAGCGGTCGGTTCGGGGGCGTTCGGACTCCCCCGGGTGCTCCCCCGGGTGCTCGGCCGGGTGCTCCCCCGGGTGCTCGGCCGGGAGCCGCCAGCAGTCGCCGCCGGCCGACCGGGCCGCGGCGAGCGCCGCGTCGGCCGCGCGCAGCAGGACGGCGGCGTGGGTGCCGTCCTCGGGCAGGACGGCGATGCCGCAGGCGGCGGTGAGGCCGTTGCCGGCGGCGGGGCGGGACTCGCGCGGGCCGGAGGACCAGTCCAGCAGCAGGTGCCGGCGGACCGACCAGACCAGCCGCTCGGCGACCTGGGCGGCGCCCTCGGCGCCGGTGTCCGGCAGCACCACCAGGAAGTCCTCGCCGCCGTAGCGGCCGAGGGTGTCGGCCCGGCGGATCTCCATCGCGAGCCGCTGGGCGAGGTCGCGCAGCACCGCGCCGGCCCGGCCCCGGCCGTGTTCGGCGACGACCGCGTCGAAGCCGGTGATGGCGAGCATCAGCACGGCGAGCGGGCGCGGGCCGTCGGCCTGCTCGGTGTGCTCGGCGCGGCGGGCCCGTTCGATCTCCCGGTCCAGGGTGAGCTGGAGGTGGCGGTAGTTCCACACCCCGGTGAGCGGGTCGCAGGAGGCGGTGCGCTCCAGTTCGGCGCAGCACTCCTCCAGTTCGGCGATCCGCCCGCGCAGCCGCTCGGCCCCGGCGGCGGCCCCGGCCCGGTCCCGCCGGCCGCGCAGTCCGAGGGCGGTGGCGCCGGCCAGTGCGGGGACGCTCAGTGCGGCCAGGGACTGGACCAGCAGCGGGGTGGTCAACGGGGGCGCCCCTTCGCGTGTCAGGCTCTGCGCGTCGGTGGTGCGGAGACCAGGGCGCGGAGACCAGGAGGACCGGATGCACGGCGATCGAACGCACGACGATCACACGCACAACGAGAAGAGCGGCCTGAGGACACGGCTGTTGACGGAGCGCCGCGCGCTGACCGCCGAGGAGCGGACCGCGGCGGCCGACCGTCTGGCCGGGCACGCCGGGGAGCTGGCCGGTGCGGGCGCCACGGTGGCCGCGTACGTCTCGGTCGGCGCCGAGCCCGGGACCCGTCCGCTGCTGGAAGCGCTGCGGGCGCGCGGGGCGCGGGTGCTGCTGCCGGTGCTGCTGGCGGACAACGACCTGGACTGGGCCGAGTACGCGGGGCCCGGGGCGCTGGCCCCGGCCGGGCGCGGGCTGCTGGAGCCGGTCGGCCCGCGGCTCGGGCCGCAGGCGGTGACGGAGGCCGCCGTGGTGCTGCTGCCGGGCCTGGCGGTGGACCGCTCCGGGCTGCGGCTGGGCCGGGGCGGCGGCAGCTACGACCGGGTGCTGGACCGCCTGGCGCGGGCGGGCGCGCGGCCGGTGCTGGCGGTGCTGCTGTACGAGCACGAGCTGCTGGAGCGGGTGCCGGCCGAGCCGCACGACCGGCTGGTGGACGTGGCGGTGCTGCCCTCGGGGGTGCGCGAGCTCGGCTGAGCACGGCGGCGGCCCCGCTCCCTGGTCGGGAACGGGGCCGCCGGTGGCTCGGGGCCGTACGGGCGTCAGCCGGTGGTGAGCACCAGCTTGTGCCTGGTCGCCTTCTCGACCGCGTCCGGCGAGTTGGCCCAGGTCAGCAGCTTGCCCTTGAGCCAGACGTCGGTCTGGTCGTTGTAGTTGTCGTGGAAGGCGTGCCCGGAGGCGCCGCCGACGTTGACCCAGCGCGAGGCGTCGAGGTCGTTCAGGTCGACCACCATGCGCATCGAGGGGATCCAGTCGACCTGGTAGCCGGCCGCCGCGTTCCAGCCGGCCGCGTCGACTGCGGCCGAACCGCCGGAGAGCCGGTACGGGCCGCGGTTGAGCAGCTTGTGCACCGCGCCGGAGGCGATCGAGGAGTTGTCGGTGCCGAGGGTCTGCTCGCGCAGCTCCAGCTTGTGCAGGCGGCCCCAGCTCCAGCTGGAGACGTCCTTGCCGAGCAGCGAGGTCAGCTCCTGGCGGGCGTCCTTCATCGCCTCCTGGAGCAGGTTGTCCAGGCCCTTCTGCTCCTTGTGCTGGTCGTCGATGTACGTCCACCACGAGCTGTCGGGCTTCTCCAGCTGCTGGCGCACCACCTCGGTCCAGCGGTCGCCGCCGTCCGGCTGGGCCTTGCCCGGGTCGCGGGTGCCGCACTCGGTGACGATCTTGGTGGCGCTGTCCGGCTTGGTCGGGTCGTCCTGCCGGCGGGCCAGCAGGCAGTTGTCCTTGGCCCGCAGGTCGGCCGGGAACTTCTGGCCGAAGGCCAGGGTCAGCAGCTGGCGCCAGACGCCGTTGTAGTAGGCGGCGGCGGCCGAGTCGGCGTCCTGGTGGAAGTTCCAGTCCTTCAGCAGGTCCTGGGCCTCGCGCACGTACGGGTCACTGGCCTGCTGCTTGAGCAGCAGCGGGACCAGCGTCTTGGCCATCACGCTGGTGTTGTCCAGCTGGAGGGTCTGCATGTCGTCCGGCGAGATCTTGCCGTTGTTCTTGAGCAGGCCCTCGATCTGGTCGGTGATCTCCTTGGCGCGGGTGCCGTACTCCCAGTCCTTGGTCAGGTTGTACTTGTAGCTCGGGTCCACCACGGCCTGGTTGGCGGTGACGATGTAGCCGGCCGAGGGGTTGAGGCTCCACGGCAACGCGCTGAAGGGGATCGGGTCCTTCCACTGGTAGGCGGAGTCCCAGCCCGGCGAGGGGAGGGTGCCGTCGCCCTTGCCGCGGACCGGGATGATGCCCGGGGCCTGGTAGCCGATGTTCTTGGCGTCGGCGTAGACCAGGTTCTGCGCGGGGACGGTGAAGTCCTTGGCGGCGGCGCGGAACTCGTCCCAGTTCTTCGCCTTGTCCAGCTCGAAGACGGCGTCCATGGTCTTGCCGGGGCTGAGCGCCGTCCACTGGAGGGCGACGCCGTAGCCGCCGGTGCCGCGGTCGGGGGCGGAGGTGCCGTTGGGGGCGTACTTGCCGACGTTCTGCTGCTCGGTGCTCTGGTCCGAGATGAGCGGGGCGCCGGTCTTGGTGGTGCGGACGGTGATGGTGCGGTCCTCGCCGCCGGCGACCTTGATGGTCTCCTTGCGGAGCTCGAACTTCTCGTCCTTGCCGTCCACCTGGTAGGTGTCCGGGCCGGTGACCTTCTCCAGGAAGAGGTCGGTGACGTCGGCGCCGAGGTTGGTGAAGCCCCAGGCGATGTCCTGGTTGTGGCCGATCACCACGCCGGGCATGCCCGCGAAGGTGAAGCCGGAGACGTCGAACTGGCAGGCCGGGGAGCTGGTCCGGCAGTGCAGGCCCATCTGGTACCAGACGGAGGGCAGGCCGGGGCCCAGGTGCGGGTCGTTGGCCAGCAGCGGCTTGCCGGTGGTGGTGTGCGAGCCGGCCACCACCCAGGAGTTGGAGCCGATGCCCTGGCCGGGGCGGCCGAGCAGCTGCGGCATCGAGTCGATCCGGTCGGTCAGCCCCTGGAGCACCGCCTTGGTGGCGGCCGCGCCCTGGGTGGTGCCGGCCGTGCCGGGGGTCGCGCCGGACTGCGGGGAGCCGTCGGCGGGGCGGTAGGCGTCGCCCGCCACCGTGCCGGTCTTCACGATCGTGCCGTTGCGGGCGTACGGGTAGTCCGGGTACAGCTCGGCGATCTTGTCCGGGCCGAAGTCCTGGGCCAGCAGCGAGCGGTCGATCTCCTCCTGGAGGTTCCCGGAGAGGTTCCAGGCCATCGCCTTGAGCCAGGCCACCGAGTCGACCGGGGTCCACTGCTCGGGCTGGTAGCCGCCGTTGACGACGCCGAGCAGCGAGTACTCCAGCGAGGCCTTCGCACCGCCGGGGTGCTCGGCGAGCCAGGCGTTCACGCCGTCCGAGTACGCCTGGAGGTACTTCTTGGTCTCCGGGGACAGCTTGGTGTCGAACTCCTTCTGCGCCACCTGCCGCCAGCCCATGGTGCGGATGAAGGCGTCGGTGTCGACCTGGCCGTCGCCGAACATCTCGGAGAGCCGGCCGGCGGTGACGTGCCGGCGGACGTCCATCTCCCAGAAACGGTCCTGCGCCTGGACGTAGCCCTGGGCGCGGAACAGGTCTTCGGCGGTGTCGGCGTACAGCTGCGGGATGCCGTTGGCGTCCCGCTTGACGTCGACGGGCGCGCTCAGGCCCGCCACCTTGACGCTGCCGTCGACCTCCGGGAAGGAGGCACGGACCGCGGTGACCCCGCGGTAGCCGCCGTAGCCGGCACCGGCCACCAGCAGCACGACCAGCACGATCACGATCAGACGGGCGCGCCGGAACTTCTTCGAGCGGGGCATCTGGGTCCTTGCGGTCCTGACTTCGGGGCGGGCGGGGCGTGTCCAGGGCCTGCGACCCCGGCAGGGCACCACATTAGGCCGAGTCGGCCGAGCACCGTGAACGGGGGACCAAGCTAAAGATATGGCAAAATGTTAGACTGCGTAACGATCCGCAAGGGGAGTATTGACGCCTTCTTAACGGGTCAGCCCACAGCACCACCAGACACCCCGTCCGCCCCTGCCTGCCCGAGGTGCCCCTGCGTGAACGTCTCCCATCTGAACCAGCTCCTGCTCGAGTCCTCCGTGATCCTGCTGTTCGCGGTGGGTGCCGTCCGCCTCTCCACCCGATCAGGGCTGCCCAGCCTGCTGATCTATCTGGGGATCGGCGTCGCACTGGGCCAGAACGGGATCGGCGTCACCTTCAACAACGCCGAGCTCACCCAGGTGCTCGGCTACGCGGCGCTCGTGGTCATCCTGGCCGAGGGCGGCCTCAAGACCAGCTGGCGCGAGATCAAGCCGGTGATGCCGTCCGCGACCGTGCTCGCCACCGTCGGCGTCGGCGTCAGCGTGTTCGCCACCGCCGCCGGCGCCCACTGGCTGGTCGGCCTGGACTGGCGGACCTCACTACTGCTGGGCGCCATCGTCTCCTCGACCGACGCGGCCGCCGTCTTCTCGGTGCTGCGGATGGTCCCGCTGCCGCACCGGCTCACCGGCCTGTTGGAGGCCGAGTCCGGCTTCAACGACGCGCCCGTGGTCATCCTGGTCGTCGCCTTCGCCACCACCGGGGAGCTGGACTCCTGGTACGTGCTGCTCGGCACGATCGTCGCCGAGCTGGCGATCGGCGCGGTGATAGGCCTCGCCGTCGGCAAGATAGGCGCCTACGGGCTCAAGCAGGTCGCACTGCCCTCCTCGGGCCTCTACCCGATCGCCGTGATGGCGCTCACCGTGCTCGCGTACGCCGGCGGCGCGCTGCTGCACGGCTCCGGCTTCCTCGCCGTCTACATCAGCGCGGTGGTGCTCGGGAACTCCAAGCTGCCGCACGGCCCGGCCGTCCGGGGCTTCGCCGACGGACTGGCCTGGATCGGGCAGATCGGCATGTTCGTGCTGCTCGGCCTGCTCGTCACGCCCGCGAACATGGGTGACGCGGTGGTGCCCGCCCTGGTGATCGGCGGGGTCCTGGTCTTCCTGGCCCGGCCGCTCTCGGTGATGGTCTCGCTGACCCCGTTCAAGGTGCCCGCCCGCGAGCAGGCGCTGCTCAGCTGGGCCGGGCTGCGCGGGGCCGTGCCCATCGTGCTGGCCACCATCCCGGTGGTGTCGGGCGCCCACAAGGCCGAGGACGTCTTCAACATCGTCTTCATCCTGGTCGTCGTCTTCACCCTGCTCCAGGGGCCGACCCTGCCCTGGGTGGCCAAGCGGCTGCGGATCGGCGACGGCGCGATGGGCCAGGACCTGGGCATCGAGTCCGCGCCGCTGGAGAAGCTGCACGGGCACCTGCTGTCGGTCGCGCTCTCCCCCACCTCGCGGATGTCCGGCGTGGAGATCAGCGAGCTGCGGCTGCCCAAGGGGGCGGCGGTCACCCTGGTGGTGCGCGAGGGGAACTCCTTCGTGCCGGACAGGACGACGATGCTGCGCGGCGGGGACGAGCTGCTGGTGGTCACCACGGACGAGGTCGGCGAGGCGGCGGAGCGGCGGCTGCGGGCCGTCGACAAGGGCGGCAAGCTCGCCGGGTGGCTGAACGGGCGGTGAGGGCGGGCCCGTCCGGCGGGGGGTGAACTCCTCGCCGGACGGGCCGTCCCGACGGGGTCTACGCGCGTAACACAGTGTCGGCCCGGCCCCTGTATGCTGGCTCGAACAGCCGTATGACCACCGCTAGACCACCCCAGCATCTGCCTGAAGCAGAGTTGGCGCGACCGCTCGGCGGCCGCGGTCCGGCCCCCGGCCACCACACCGGACCGACCCGGTATCTACCCCGGTCGACGCGCGAGAGGACGACTCTCGGCGCCGTCGGGGCTCCACCATGCCCTGCCGCGCTACCAGGCAGCAGGAAGGACCGACCGTGACGGCGCGCCGAACGGTCGACACCGCCGCGGACCCCGCGGCCACCACCGCAGCTCCGGCCCCCGAGGCCCCCGCCCGCGTCGGGTACGGCGAGCTGCTGCGCACACCGGGCGCCTGGACCTTCCTGGCCCCCGCCCTCGTCGCGCGACTGCCGTACGCGATGCTCAGCATGGGCATCCTGCTGCTCGTCACCCAGACCCACGGCTCGTACGGCACCGCCGGTACGGTCACCGCGGTCGCCGCCGTCGCCCAGGCCCTGATCGGGCCGCAGACCGGGCGGCTCGCCGACCGGTACGGGCAGGCCGCGGTGCTGGTGCCGACCGTCCTGGTGCACGCGGCCTCGGTCGGCGCGCTGATCGCGCTCGCCCTCGCCCACGCGCCGGTCTGGAGCCTGTGCCTGGCGGCCGTCCCGGCCGGCGCCAGCGTGCCGCAGGTCGGCGCGATGGTCCGGGCCCGCTGGGTGGCCACGTTCTCCGCGAACGGCCCCTCCGAGGCCTCGGCGGCCCGGGTGGGCACCGCGTTCGCGTTCGAGTCCGTGACGGACGAGTTCACCTTCGTGATCGGCCCGATCCTGGCGTCCGGCATCGCGGCGCTCGCCAACCCGGCCACCGCCCTGGTCGCCGAGGCCTCGCTGACCCTCGCCGGCGGGCTGGCCTTCGCCGCCCAGCGGCGCACCGCCCCGGCCAGGATCGTGCCGGGGCCCGGCGCCAAGCGCGCCTCGGCGCTCGCCTCCCCCGGCGTCCGGCTGCTGGCCGGGGCCTTCCTCGGGGTCGGCGCGGTCTTCGGCGGCACGCAGGTCTCGGTGAACGCCTTCGCCGACTCGGTCGGGCGGCACGCCGCCGGCGGCACCGTGTACGGGATCTTCGCCGGCGGCTCGATGCTGGCCGGGGTGCTGTACGGGATGGTCGGCTGGCGGCGGCCGGTCCAGCAGCGGATGCTGATCAGCTACTCGCTGCTGGTTCTCGGCTGCTCGACGCTGTGGGCGATGCCCGACCTGGTGGCACTGAGCGCCGCCGGGCTGGTCTGCGGGCTGGCCATCGCACCGACCCTGATCAGCGGCTACACCCTGGTCGAGACGCTGGTCGCGGACGGGGCCAAGACCGAGGCCTTCACCTGGCTGACCGGCGCGATCGGGCTGGGACTGGCGGTCGGTTCGATGGCCGCGGGCCGGCTGATCGACGGGCACGGGCCCTCGACCGGGTTCGTGGTGCCGCTGGCCGGGGCCGGGCTGGGGCTGGTCGCGCTGGCCTCGCTGCGGCACCTGCTGGTGGCGCCGAAGGACGGTTCCGCCTCCGGCTCCGGCTCCGGCTCCGGCTCCGGCTCCGCGGCCCGCGGTGGCCCGGAGCGGCTGGTGGGCGCGGTCAACGGCTGAGCCGGGGTGGCCCGGGGGCCGGGTCCGGGCCATCTCACACCGCAGTCGCTGGACTGATCCCGCGGAATGCCGCATCATTGACCATCGTTAGCACTCATCAGGCGAGAGTGCCAGGAGGAAGACAAGTGCCCACGTACCAGTACCAGTGCACCGAGTGCGGCAACGGCCTGGAGGCGGTGCAGAAGTTCACCGACGAGGCGCTGACCACGTGCCCCGACTGCCAGGGACGGCTCCGCAAGGTCTTCTCGGCCGTGGGCGTCGTGTTCAAGGGTTCCGGCTTCTACCGGACCGACAGCCGCTCCTCCTCCAGCAGCTCGGTGGGCACCGGGTCGTCGTCGACCCCCTCGACGCCGTCCTCCTCGTCCACCGGCACCTCGTCGTCGTCGGGCTCCGGCTCCTCGGCCTCGTCCAGCCCGGCTCCGGCCGCGAGCTGACGCCGGCGCCCGGGCACCGTCCCGGACGCCCCGCAGACCACGGGAAGGCCCGTCGGCCCCGCTTCCACGCGGGGGCGGCGGGCCTTCCCGCATGCCCATCG
This sequence comes from Kitasatospora sp. NPDC056651, assembly GCF_042792155.1. Lineage (NCBI taxonomy): Bacteria > Bacillati > Actinomycetota > Actinomycetes > Kitasatosporales > Streptomycetaceae > Kitasatospora > Kitasatospora sp. NPDC056651. The sequence goes on from NZ_JBHTWX010000094.1 coordinate 29,695, forward strand.
CGGGACCTTCGTCAACCCGGACGGGCTGGACGCACTCGCGCGGGTGTACGAAGTCATCCACAGGGCCGGGTTTTCCACAGGCCTGGGGAAAGAGCTTTCCGAGTTCGCCGGAAACGCCCATCGTGTGGGTCGTCCGGTCCGCGAGGGGCCGGACCGCCGAACACTCCGGAGGTACCCCGTTGACGACCGTGAGCTTCTCCCTCCCCCTGCCCGCGCCCACCGTGCCGCCCCGACAGGAGCTGCCGAGCTTCCCGCCGATCCGGCGCGGCTGCGGCGGGTGGCACCGCTGGCGCAGTGCGGTGCGGCGGCGGGCCGGGGCGCCCGCGCTGGTGCTGCTCGCGGTGGCGGCCGCACTGGCGCTGGGGCCGGCGCGGGCCGGGCTGCCGCCGCCCTCCGGGGGCCCGCTGGGCCGGACGGGTTGTCAGTCCGGGGCCACCGAAGATCACCCGTAACCCGGAAGCGGATTCGTCGTTCGAGGCGGCATGAAGGGCTTCAAGGAATTCCTGCTGCGCGGAAATGTCGTCGAACTCGCCGTGGCCGTGGTCATCGGCGCGGCTTTCACCAACATCGTCAACGCCTTCGTCAAGGGCGTGATCAATCCGATCGTCGGCGCGTTCGGGCCGAAGGACCTCGCGTCCTACAGCTCCTGCCTCAAGGGGCCCTGCGCGCTCGGCCCGACCGGCGAGGTCACGTCCGGAATCCTCATCCTGTGGGGGTCGGTGCTCAGCGCCGCGCTCCAGTTCCTGATCACCGCGGCCTTCGTCTACTACGTCCTGATCGTGCCCATGAACAGGCTGGCCGCGCACCGCAAGAGCGCCGCCGAGGAAGCGGCGGAGGCCGAAGCCAAGGAGGTCGAGCTGCTGACCGAGATCCGTGACGCGCTCGTCGCGCCGCGGCGCTGAGCGGCCGACGCCGTCCGCCCCGACGCTTTCCCGTCCCCGTCCCCGTCACTCAGTCCCCGTGGTGCGGCGGGCGCTGGCTCAGGTACCAGTCCAGCCCCCGCCCACCGCTCTCCGCGGCGCCGGGGCGGTCGCCCCAACCGGAGTCGGTGTCGTCCTTGGACTGCTGGTCCAGCGGATCGCCGAAGACCAGCCGGGCCTTGGTCGCGGCGGCCTTCCGCGGCTCCCGTGCCTGGCTCCGGCCCTCGTCCCGGCCCTCGTCCTGGTTCTTTTCCCGTCCCTGCTCGCTCACGCTGTCCACTCCGTCGTTCGTCCCTTCCCCCCAGCCTAAGAGCCCCGTGGCACGCCTCGGGCCCCGGTGCGGAGCGTTCCGCGCCGGGGCCCGATGAGGGCTCGACCGCTGGGAGGGCTCGACCGCTGGGCCGGCCGGTACGTCAGGCGGCCTCGAAGCCCGCGTGGTCGGCGATCTTCTTCAGCTCGGCCAGCGCGTGCTTCTCGATCTGGCGGATCCGCTCACGGGTGAGGCCGTGCTGCTTGCCCACCTCGGTGAGGGTGCGCTCGCGGCCGTCCTCCATCCCGTAGCGGGAGCGGATGATCGAGGCCGTGCGGTCGTCCAACCGCCCGATCAGGCCGTCCAGTTCCTCCCGGCGGAGCATGACCATCACGGCGTCCTCGGGGGACGTGGCCCCGGTGTCCTCGACGAGGTCACCGAACTGGGTCTCGCCCTCGTCGTCCACCGACATGTTGAGGCTGACCGGGTCGCGCGCCCAGTCCAGCACGTCCTTGATCCGGGCCTCGGTCGTGTCCAGCTCGGCCGCGATCTCGGCCGGCTCCGCCTCGCGGCCCAGCTCCTTGGACTTCTCCCGCTGGACCCGACGGATCCGCCCCAGCTCCTCCACGAGGTGCACGGGGAGCCGGATCGTCCGGGACTGGTCCGCGATGGACCGGGTGATCGCCTGCCGGATCCACCACGTCGCGTACGTGGAGAACTTGAAACCCTTGGCGTAGTCGAACTTCTCGACGGCGCGCACCAAGCCCGCGTTGCCCTCCTGGATGAGGTCCAACAGGGGCAGGCCGCTGCGCGGGTACCGCCGGGCGACGGCAACGACGAGCCGGAGGTTGGAGCGGATGAAGACGTCCTTGGCGGACTCGGCGTCGGCGGCTATCGCCTCCAGCTCCTCGCGCGTGACGCCGTCGGGGAGTCCGCCCTCCTCCAGCAGGTGCTGGGCGTACACGCCGGCCTCGATCCGCAGCGAGAGCTCGACCTCCTCGGCAGCATCGAGCAGGGGCGTCCTGGCGATCTCGTCGAGGTACATGCCGACCAGGTCGCGGTCGGCTTCGAGATTGGTCGGGCGGGCCGCGCGACTCCGGTCGGCCCTGTCGCGAACGACGGCACGGGTGGCCATGCTTGCTCCCTTTGCTGGTGTTGCCGAGGTCTGCCTGCCTGCCCCGCGAGGGCAAGAAGTGCGGGCCCCTGGGGGCTCACACGTAACGATCCAACGAACAGAATCCGGACAACATTCCCAAGTCGCTCAGTTTCTTCCCGCCGATGAAGTATCCTGCCGACTTTCACCCCGACTTCGAACGCTCGGTGACCGGTCGGGCACGTTCCGCGCCGATGCGCGACCGCCCCGGGAGCGACTTCTTCACCCGACCCTCACGCGCTCGACGCCCATCCGTTGAACCCGTGAACGGCCGCGGACGTTCCCCGGATGCCCCGCCTTCCACTCGCGCCCCCACCCCGACGCACGCAGGTCCTCCTCACAAACGATGCCGAATCGCTATCACTCCAGCCCTCGCTCGGCACAGGACACTGGGAAGGTGTCAGCCATGCACCTGACCAACAGCACGACCGTCGCCACTGCGCGTAACCGCAGTCTCCTTCGGGACGCAGCGCTCGCGCTGGGCTGTGCCGCGCTGTTCGGCCTCCTGGCGACCCTGGTCACCGGCCACTGGCGTCCGCTGGCCCGCTTCGACCAGGAGTGGATCGACGAACTCCACACCTACGCCCGGGACCACCGGATCTGGACCGCCTCGGTGCAGACGCTCTCGGACATCGGCGGCACCGTCACGATGCGTACGCTGCTCGGGATCGCGGCCGGGTGGCTCTGGCTGATCGGCGCGCGGGTGCTGTCCGGCTGGGTGGCCGCCCAGACACTGGTCGGCTGGGGCGCCCAGTGGGCGCTGAAGCTGGCCTTCGACCGCCGCCGCCCCTCCTTCACCGATCCGGTCTCGCACGCGGGCGGCCCGGCCTTCCCCTCCGGGCACGCCATGGCCTCGGCGATCACCTGCGCCGTCCTGGTCGGCCTGCTCTGGTACCGGGTCCACCGACGCGGACGCACCGCCGCCTGCCTGGTGGCGGCCGCGACGGTGCTGACCATCGGCTGGACCCGGGTCGCGCTCGGGGTGCACTGGCCCAGTGACGTGCTGGCCGGCTGGCTGGCCGCCGGGATCGTGCTGGGTGCCGTGACCGCCGCGATCCAGCTCTGGCGCCCCGGCGCACTGGCCCGGGACGTACGGCGGGTCAACTGGCGTACCAGGCCCCGGGTCCAGCGGGTCATCGTGTCGGGCGGCCGGCCGTCGCCGGGTGCCACGCCTCCCGATGGGGACGGGCCGGGACTCGGCCGGGGCGGCGCGGACCTGCACGACGCGGACCCGCACGACGCGTTCCTGAGCGATGCGGGCCTGGGCGATCCCGCCGGCCTGGGCGATCCCGTCGGCCGGCCGGACGAGACGGTCCGCTGAGCGCCCCCGGATGTTCCCCGGCTCCGCGCGGCCACACGGCCGTCGCGCCCGCGGGACACCGGGACACCGGGACACTGGGACGGCCGGCAGCCACGGGTCCGGGCCTCCGCCGGGCTCACGAAGCGCGCATCGCCGTCACCGCGCTCAGCCGCGATGCTCCGGCAGGGGTCTCGTCGATCCTGGGAACGGGATGGCCGCGGGCCGTCAGCACGAGGTCGGTTCCATGATCAATCCGCGGGCGGACGGCTGCCCGCCCCGCATCCTCCCCCGGACGTACGCCGGCCCTGACGCCCCCGGCACCCCTTCCCGTACGGCCCCTCTCCCGGGCGGCCGGACCGGACGGAACCCGGCCGGGAACGGCACAGGCCCCCCGCCCGACCGGGCGGAGGGCCTGCGACCTGCGTGTTCGTTGTGCCCCAGGCAGGATTCGAACCTGCGACACCGGCTTTAGGAGAGCCGTGCTCTATCCCCTGAGCTACTGAGGCGCGGCCCGGGTGCTACCAGGCCGTCCACAGCGTACCGGATCGGGGGTGGGGCTCGCGGTGACGGTTGGGACGCGGGTGGCCGACGGGGCGTCAGCGCGAGTCAAGTAGCCTGCCGGGCAGGGTGGGATCCGACCCTGCCTACGGCGCGGCTAAGGAGACGAAGGACCTGATGAGACCTGCTGTGCGCCCGGTGGGCCGGCTGTTGGGGCAGGTGTGGGTGTGGCCCACGGCGGCCATGCTGGTGGTGGGCGGGTACCGGCTGGGGACGCCGGACATGTGGCGGGACGAGATCGCGACGGCGACGGTGGCCACCCGCTCGCTGGGTGACCTGCTGCGGCTGCTCCAGCACGTCGACGCCAGCAACGGCGCGTACTACCTGCTGATGCACGGCTGGACGGCGGTGTTCGGCGACTCCCCGACATCCCTGCGAATACCCTCCGTGCTGGCGATGGCGGCGGCGGCCGCGTTCGTGGCGCTCACCGCCCGGCGGCTGTTCGGCGGCCGGGTGGCGGCGGTCGCCGCCGGGCTGCTGTTCGCGGTGCCCCCGCAGATCGTCCGGTACGCCCAGGAGGCGCGCTCCTACGCGCTGGTGACCTGCGCGGTCGCGGCGGCCTCGTACTTCCTGCTGCGGGCGCTGGAGCGGCCGACCTGGCGGCGCTGGGCGCCGTACTGCGTGGCCATGGCGCTGGCCGGCGCCGGGCACCTGATCTCCTTCAGCACGGTCGTCGGACAGGTGGCGCTCCTGGCGCTGCACCTGTGGCGCACCCGGGCGGAGGCGGACCGGCGGCTGCTGTGGCACTACCCGCTGGCGGTCGTGGTGGCGGCGCTGCCGGTGCTGCCGGTGGTGCAGCTGGGCAGCCAGCAGTCGGACCGGCAGCTGGGCTGGATACCGGTCCCCTCCATGCGCGGCCTCACCCGCTTCGGCGAGCACCTGCTCGGCTCGGACCAGGTGTTCCACGCCTTCGCCCTGCTGGCGGTGCTGGCCCTGGTGCTGCCCGGTCGGCGCGTCGCGGCCTGGCAGGCGCTGCTGCTGGCGGAGCTGCCGGTGGTGGCCGTCTGGCTGGTGTCGCGGCTGAGCGACACCTCCTACTTCATCGAGCGGTACCTGCTGTTCACCGTGCCCGCCTGGGCGGTGCTGGCCGGTGGCGGTGCCGGGGCGGCGTACGTCGCGGTGGTGGCCCTGGCCCGGCGCCTCGGCCGGGAGCCCCGGCAGGCCGTCGCGCTGGGCGGTCTGCTGGCCGTCGCCCTGCTCGCCCTGCCGACCGTGGCGGCGCTGCCGAAGCAGTCCTCGGTGCGCTACGTCGGTTCGCACAACGGCTCCGGGGAGCCGTTCAAGGCGGTGGCCCGGGAGATCTCCGCCGGCTACCGCGCCGGGGACGGGATGGCGGCGCCGCTGGGCGACCAGTCCTGGGCGATGGCCTGGCCGGGCGTCAGCTACTACCTGCCCTCGGACGTCCGCCCCTCCCCGGTCTTCGTCGCCCGGAGCGCCGACGACGCCGAGGACCTCTCCCCGACGCCCTGCCCGCAGCCGGAGACCTGCCTGGGCGGGGCGTCCCGGATATGGCTGATAGTCCTCGGCGACACCCTGGACCCGCTGGGCGCGGTGCCGGCGGCCCAGGCGCAGGTGCTCCGCGCCCGGTACGGCGCCCCGGGCCGGGTGACGCCGCTCGGCGGACTCACCCTCGCGCTGCTCGACCGGAACGCGTAGCGCCGGAGGCGGACACCGATAAGAAGCGAAGGAGAAGGGGAGCCGGTACCGACCGGCTCCCC
>NZ_JBHTWX010000095.1:0-35185 GCF_042792155.1 Kitasatospora sp. NPDC056651
AGGTTTCCTCGGGGACCGGGGCCTTCGGGGACCGGGGCCCCTTCGGGATCCGGGCTTCGAGGGATCGGAGTCCTGGGGGATCCAGGCTTTGAGGACCGGGTGAGTGCGCCACTCCGCACAGTTGCCAGCAGGACCGAATGACGGAATGGCGCCTTACCCGATCATTGGAATGACTGCCACAATGCGGCCGTGCACAGATCAACGGCCTCGCCCACCCTCCCTTCGGGCAGAACCCTCGGCCTCGGCCTCGCGCTGGTCTCCGCCTTCGCCTTCGGCGGCTCCGGCACCGCGGCCAAGCCGCTGATCGAGGCCGGCCTCTCCCCCCTGCACGTGGTCTGGCTCCGGGTCACCGGCGCGGCGCTGGCCCTCCTCCCGGTCGCCTATCGGCACCGGGACGCCCTGCGGCGCCGCCCCGGCCTGCTGATCGGCTTCGGCTTGCTCGCCGTGGCGGGCGTCCAGGCCTGCTACTTCGCCGCCATCTCCCGGATACCGGTCGGCGTCGCACTGCTCATCGAGTACCTCGGGCCGCCGCTGCTGATCGGCTACGTCAAGTTCGTCCAGCGCAAGCCGATCACCCGCGGCGCGGCCATCGGCGCGGGCGTCGCGGTGGCCGGGCTGACCTGCGTGGTCGAGGTCTGGAACGGCCTGAGCTTCGACGCGCTGGGCGTGCTGTTCGCCCTCGGCGCGGCCTGCTGCCAGGTCGGCTACTTCGTGCTCGCCGACGCCGGCCGGCGCGGCGACCGCCCGGTCGACCCGCTGGCCGTCAGCGCGTTCGGGCTGCTCTTCGGCGCCGTGCTGCTCACCGCCGTCACCCGGCCGTGGCAGGCCGACTGGGGGAAGCTCGGCGGGTCGGTGGTGATGAACGGGCACGCCCTGCCCGCGTTCCTCCCGGCCGTCTGGATGGTCCTGATCGCGACCGTGCTCGCCTACCTGACCGGCGTGATCTCGGTCGGCTACCTCTCGCCGCCGGTCGCCGGAGTGGTCGCCAACCTGGAGGCGGTGGTCGCCACCGTGACGGCCTGGGTGCTGCTCGGCGAGCACCTCGGGCTGCCGCAGATCGCCGGCGGTCTGCTGGTGCTGGCCGGCGCCTTCGCGGCACAGACCGGCAAGCCCGCGGACGTCGGGGCTGGGGCTGGGGCTGCGACGGAGGCCGGAACCGGGTCCGAGACCGGGACCGGGACCCGGGCTGGGACCGGGGCGAACGCGGGACGTGCCGACGTCGCGGAGGTGGGTGCGGGCCCCCGGTCCGACGACGGCGAGGCCGGTGCCGGTGCCGGTGCCGGTGCCGGTGAGGCCTCGGGTTGAGGGATCGGCGCCCGAGGAACCGGCGGCTCCACGACCGGCGGCCGTGGGGTCAGCGGCCGGTCCAGCCGAACCAGTCGAGGTGATCGAGCGGCCACACGACGGCCGACACCGGGCCGACCACGTTGTCCACCGGCACGGCGCCGCCACCCGGGCCGTGCTGGTGGTAGCGGGAGTCCGCCGAGTCGCTGCGGTGGTCGCCCTCGACCCAGACGTGGCCCGAGGGCACCTTCACCGGTCCGAAGTTCAGCCCGGCGCAGGAGTCGTCCCCGGGGTGCAGGTACGGCTCGTCGACCTTCCGCCCGTCGACGGTCAGTGTGTTGCCCTCGCACTGCACGGTCTGGCCACCGGTCGCGATGACCCGCTTGACCAGGTAGTTGTCGTCCTTCGGCGGCACCAGGCCGACGAAGCTGAGCACCGAGCTCACGGCGTTGGTGAACGGGTTCGGGTCGGTGGGCTGCGGCGGCAGCCAGCCCCCCGGGTCCTTGAACACCACTGGCTGCCCCGGCTCCGGCTCCCAGCCGGTCAACGGCGCCAGCTTGTTCACCCCGACCCGGTCGCCGATCCGCAGGGTGTTCTCCATCGAGCCGGACGGGATGGTGAACACCTGGAACAGGCACGTCTTGATCAGCAGCGCGACCACCAGGCCGACCGCCGCCATGACCGGCAGCTCGATCCACCACGGCCGGGGACGCCGACCGGAGCGTCCGGCCTTGCGGCCACGCGAACCACGCGCCCGACGGCGGGCCTCGGCGCGGCCGCCGGACACCTCGGGGCCGTCCGCGGCGCCTCGGGCGGCGTGCTGGTCGGCGGAAGCGCTGGGGGCTCCGCTGGGCGTTTCGGGCAGGTTCACCGCCATCGTCGCTGCTCCACCTCTCCGGCTGGGGAAACTTGCACGCTACGCCAACCGTGGAGCGTGACGAAATCGGGCATTTAGCCGCCGCCGACACCGGCGGGCGCCCCGGGGCCGGTACGGGCCATCACCAGGCTCTGCGGAACGGGCTCGGGTGCGAGGCTCGGGTGCGGACCTCGAGTGCGGTGCGAGCGTCAGGCGCGGGCGATCGCCTCGTGGTGGCGGATCACCTCGGCGATGATGAAGTTCAGGAACTTCTCCGCGAAGACCGGGTCCAGCTTCGCCCCCGCCGCCAGCTCCCGCAGCCGCTTGATCTGGTCGCGCTCGCGCGCCGGGTCGGCCGGCGGCAGCTTGTGCTCGGCCTTGAGCCGGCCCACCCGCTGGGTCGCCTTGAAGCGCTCGGCCAGCATGTGGACCACCGCGGCGTCGATGTTGTCGATGCTCTGGCGCAGGCTGGTCAGCTCGGCCCTTACCGCGTCGTCGATCCCCTCGGGCAGGCCGTTCTCGGGGGTCGTGGGCTGGTCCGTCATCGGGGCGGCTCCCGGTGTCTGGTGGGGCGCCCGACCGTACGGCGGCCGGGCTCGGGCCCGGGCAAATCTAACAGGGCCCCCGCTCCGGCCTCACACCGCAGGACGGAAGCGTCCAGTATCCGGACATCGGCCGGGCCGGCCTCGGCGGGGGCGGGCGGGCGGTGGAGCGGCGTCGGCGGTGGCCAGGTCAGCGAGGTCGGCGAGGGCCCGGTCGGCGGTGGCGCGGTGGAGTGGCGTCGGCGGCGTGACGCACCGGGCCGGGGCGGGGTCTGCCCGTAGGCTGGGCCCCGCATGACCGGAAGTGACCGCTCGAACACTCCCTCAGCACTGGAGGAACCGATCGTGGCAACGACCCGCACCGCAAGCACCGCCTGGGAGGGCGGCCTCCTCGACGGAAAGGGGCTGGTGACCTTCGCATCCTCCGGGATCGGCGAGTACCCCGTCTCCTGGCCGTCCCGCGCCGAGCAGGCCAACGGCAAGACCAGTCCGGAGGAACTCATCGCCGGCGCCCACTCGGCGTGCTTCTCGATGGCCCTCTCGCACGGCCTGACCGGCGCCGGCACCCCGCCCACCAAGCTGGAGACCCGGGCCGACGTCACCTTCCAGCCCGGCGAGGGCATCACCGGCATCCACCTGACCGTCACCGGTGACGTACCGGGCCTGGACGAGGCCGGTTTCGTCAAGGCCGCCGAGGACGCCAAGGCCAACTGCCCGGTCAGCAAGGCCCTGGCCGGCACCACCATCACCCTCACCGCCAAGCTCGCCTGAGCCGCCCCCTCTCTCCTCTTTCCCCTGACCCACCGCTCCATCCGATGCCCGCCCCTCGGCTCCCCGGCCCGCTCCGCCCGGTTTCCGGCGCGCGACCGGCGCCCAGGGGCGTGGCTTCGGCGCACGCGCCCCTGACGCACGTCATGTGATGTGCACCGGGGGCGTCTGCACGTACCGCCATTCATGATCACAAAGCGGGCGAATCACCCTGGCGGCGGTCACCGCGCGTTGCCGTCGCGGCCTATGATCGGCCGCAGCGCCCTGTCCCTCAGGCGGGTCCCACGCTCCGGCGCCCCAACGGCGGGCGGCCCCGCAGCGGACCGACTCCGAGGACCGCGGCAGAGTGCGGAGCCGGCCACCGGGTCCCGACTGGCCGGCCGGACCATCGTCAAGCGTCAGCAGCGGACGGGAGCAAGCCGTGCCGGGCCAGAACGAGGGGGCCGACGCACACCACCCGGGCGTGCGGCACGAGGAATCGCCACGCCACCGCCACCTCGCCGCACCGGTCCGGGAACCGGCCTCCGGGCCTTCCGACGGGCCCGCCGGCGGTCCTTCCGACGGTCCTTCCGGTGGTCCGGCCGGTGGTCCGGCCGGTGGCCCCGCCCTCAGCGCCTGCGGCACCCTGACCGAACCCGAGCCGCTGTTCTGCCCCACCTGCTCGGCCCCGCTCACCGGCGGCACCTACCGGGAACGACCCGACGGCCCCGACCACCGGGAGGACGGCGACACCGGCCGGCCGCTGGCCGCGCTGCGGGCCAGCGAGTCCCGCTTCCGGGCCGCCTTCTGCGACGCCGTCATCGGCATGGCCCTGATCGATCCCGAGGACCGGATCATCGAGGTCAACCCCGCCTTCGCCGCCCTGATCGGACGGGGCGTCGGCGAACTGGTCCGCACCCGCCTGTACGAGATCATCGACCCGGACGGCATGCCCGACCGGCTCTTCACCGAACTCGTGGGCGGCGAGCGGGAACGGTTCCGCGTGGAGAAGCAGCTCAAGCACCGCGAGGGCCACACCGTCTGGAGCAAGGTCACCGTCTCCCTGATCCGGGACGGCGACGGGGATCCGCTCTACACCCTCGCGCTGGTGGAGGACATCACCGAGCAGCGCCGGCTCGGCGACCGGCTGGAGTACCAGGCCCTGCACGACCCGCTGACCCGGCTGCCCAACCGGGCCTACTTCTTCGACCGGCTCGACGCCGCCTGCCTCGCACCGTCTGGCGGACCGACCCCGGGCGGGCCGCCGGGCGAACGCCGGGTGGGAGTCTGCTACCTGGACCTCGACGGCTTCGCGACGATCAACGAGGCACTCGGCCACCACATCGGTGACCAGCTGCTGATCGCCGTCGCCACCCGACTGCGGTGCGGGTTCGACGGGCACGACACCCACCTGGTGGCCCGGATGGGCGGCGACGAGTTCGCCGTCCTGGTCGCCGACAGCCTGGGCAGCGAGCAGCTGACCGGGCTGGCCGGCCGGATCCTGGAGGCCCTGGAACACCCCTTCGACATCGCCGGGCACCGGCTGGTGATCACCGCCAGCGTGGGCGTGGTCGAGCGGTCCGTCCACGAGACCACCCCGACCGACCTGGTCAAGGACGCCGACGCCACCCTCTACTGGTCCAAGGCCGACGGTCGCGCCCGCTGGACCCTCCACGACCCGGACCGCGGTGCCCACCAGCTCACCCGGCAACTGCTCGCCACCGCGCTGCGCCCGGCCCTGGAGCGCGGCGAGTTCACCATCGAGTACCAGCCGCTGGTCGGCCTGGCCGACGGCGCCGTGCACGGCGCGGAGGCCCTGGTCCGCTGGCGCCACCCCCGCTACGGGACGCTCTCCCCGGACCGTTTCATCCCGCTCGCCGAGGAGACCGGCGCGATCGTGCAGCTCGGCACCTGGGTGCTGGAGGAGTCCTGCCGCCAGGCCCGGCAGTGGCTCAGCGAGTTCCCCGAGACCGAGACCTTCGTGAGCGTCAACCTGGCCGCCCGCCAGATCTGGGACTCCGACATCGTCGCCGACGTCGCCCGGGCCCTCGAACGCACCGGCCTGCCCGCCCGGCTCCTCCAGCTGGAGATCACCGAGAGCGCCCTGCTCGGCCCCGGCGGCCGCCCCCTCCAAGCGCTCCAGGCGCTCGCGGACATGGGCGTGCGGATCGCGATCGACGACTTCGGCACCGGCTACTCCAACCTGGCCTACCTCTCCCGGCTCCCGGTCCACGTGCTCAAGCTCGACGGCACCTTCATCGAGGGCTTCCGCGAGCCCGCCCCGGCGGACCGCCCCGGCCGCCCCGAACTCGGCTCCCGTCGCAGCGACGCGGACGAACAGATCGTCGGCGCCATGGTGCAGCTCGCCCACACCCTCGGCCTGACCGTCACCGCCGAGGGCATCGAGAACGCCGCCCAGGCCGAACGCCTGCGCCTGACCGGCTGCGACACCGCCCAGGGCTGGTACTTCGCCCGCCCCGGCGAAGCCGCGCTGGTCGCCGCCATACTCCGCGACGGGCGCCCCGCTCTCAACGGCGGCAACCGGTAGCCGCCGCCCGGCGGCCATGAGGACGCGCCAGGGGCGGGGGTTTCGGGGCACGTGGGGAACCGGGGTGTCGGGCCTCGGAGCGCGCACGGTATCGGGCCCGGGGTTCGGGGTTGGGGGTTCGGGGCTCGGCGTGCGGCTCGCGGTGACGCGGCCGGTTGCCTCCCGGCTGGTCCGCCGGCGTGTCCCCGCCCGCCCACGCGCGGTGTCGCCCCTCCGAGCCCGGTCAGGCCGTTGCCGTCAGGCCGTACGCCTCGGCGATCAGGCCGTAGGAGCGGAGGCGGGCCTCGTGGCCGTGGATGTGCGAGGTGACCATCAACTCGTCCACACCGGTCCGCTTGCGCAGGGCCTCCAGGCCGTCGGCGACCCCGCCCTGGTCGCCGAGCACGACGTTGTCGAGCCAGTTGTCGATGAAGTCGGCCTCGACCGGGCTGTACGGGTACTGCTCGGCCTCTTCCGGGGTGGGGATCGGGCCGGGGTTGCCGCGCCGCAGGCGGAGCATGCCGAGGGCCGCGGAGCGGGCGAGGCGGCGGGCCGAGGGCTCGTCGTCGGCGGCGACCGCGCTCACGCCGATCAGCGAGTACGGCTCGGCGAGCACGGCGGAGGGGCGGAAGGACGACCGGTAGAGGTCCAGTGCCGGGAGGGTGTTGGCGCTGCTGAAGTGGTGGGCGAAGGCGAACGGGAGGCCGAGGCGGCCCGCCAGCTGGGCACTGAAGCCGGAGGAGCCGAGCAGCCAGATCGGCGGGCGGCCCTCGCCCCTGGGGACGGCCGTCAGCCGGGCGTACGGGTGACCGTCCGGGAAGTCGCCGTCGAGGAAGTGGGTCAGCTCGGCGAGCTGCTGCGGGAACTCGTCCGCGCCTTCGGTGAGGCCGCGGCGCAGCGCCCTGGCGGTGGCCTGGTCGGTGCCGGGGGCGCGACCGAGCCCGAGGTCGATCCGTCCGGGGTGCAGGGCTTCGAGCAGGCCGAACTGCTCCGCGATGGCCAGCGGCGCGTGGTTGGGGAGCATGACGCCGCCGGAGCCGAGCCGCAGCGTCGTGGTGTTGGCCCCGAGGTGGGCGAGCAGGACGGCGGGGGTCGAGCTGGCCACCCCCGGCATGCCGTGGTGCTCGGCGACCCAGAAGCGGTGGTAGCCCCACTGTTCGGCCCGGCGGGCCAGTTCGGTAGTGGCGGCGAGGGCTTCGGCCGGCGTGTGGCCGACGCCGACGGTGGCCAGGTCGAGGATCGAGAGCGGGGCGGGTGCCGTTCCGCGGGCGGTGCCGCGGATCGCCGCGTCGGCCGACGGCCCGGTCCGCTGCTCCTGCTGGTCCTCGGTGGTCATTCCGTCCGCCCTCCTGGCTGTTCTTGAGCCGGCCTTCGTGGGTGACCGTGCGGGCTCGGGTGGCCCTGCCGGTCCGCCGGCGCCGACCGGGGTCAACCACGGCCGGGGGCTCACTGTTCCCGTATCCCGGGTTCTGTCCCGGGTTCGGTCGCGGGTTCCGTCCCGCCACGGTCCGGGTCGGTTTCGGCCATTTCGTACGGCCGCCCGGCCGGCCACCCGACTGACGGAGAGCCAGCGGGCGAACACGTTTGGCGACTTCCCGCCACCGCCGGAAATCGCCAGCGCCAGGCCTCGCGCCAAGGGGCCGGAGTCCGGCAGGCTGGGGACCAGGAGCGGGACCACCGAACGGGATCCGCCCTCCACCAGCAAGATCGTCGGGCTGGACCAGCACCGACGATCGCTGCGAGCCCTCGGCGCGGCACCCCGCCCCGGGGGCTCGTTCCGTGTGCGGCCGCTCTCCACCGCCCGGCCCGCGCGCCGCGGCCGGATCGCACGCACGGCTCGCGGCCCCGGTGCCGCCTCGGGACGCGACCTTAGGGCACGGCCGGAATCAGCAGCCGTGATCTCCGGCATACCGGGGTGCTTCAGGGCATGAAAAGTCGAGGCGCTAGCGTTGACCCCAGCAGCCACCTGCTCCCTCGGGCGGCGTGGAGGGAGTAAAGGGCCTTGAACTTCGTGGCGGCGATCGGATCCTCGTGGATCTGCGCGCTGGCGCTCTTCGCCGTGCTCGGAGACGCCCTGCTCCCCTTCATCCCCAGCGGGACGCTGGTCATCCTGGCGGTGCTCAAGACCTCGCAGATCAACGGCGCCCCCGTGATGCTCGCGCTGGGCGTGGCGGTGGCCTCCTTCCTCGGCGATCTCCTGTTGCTCAACCTCGCCCGGCGCGGCGCCCCGGTGCTGCACCGCCGGCTCGCCCGGCGGCCGAAACTGGCGGCCAGCGTGACCCGGGTCCAACGGGCCCTGATCGAACGCCCCCACGGCGCGGCGGCCGCGATCGTGGTGATCGCGCGGTTCGTCCCGGCCGGTCGGACCGTCCTCGACCTGGCCATCGGCCACTCCCCCGCCCATCCGCACCGGTTCCTGCACTGGTCGGCACTGGCGGCGCTGGTCTGGGCCGCGTACATCGTGACGCTGGGCTGGCTGAACAGCCACTGGTTCGACACCGCCTGGCTGAGCCTCGCGGTCTCCTGCGCGGCGGCCACCGCCATCAGCACCGCGATCGCGCGGGTCGTGCGCCGCACCCGGCGGCTCGCCGCACTCTGACGGCCCGCCCGGCGGCCGGCACCGCACCGGTCCTCTCCCGCCCTGCCCTGCCCTGCCCTGCCCTGCCGACACCGTCTCGCACCATCCCGCGGCGGCTTCGCGCCGCCCGCCCCAGCGAGGGGCAAAAGTTTTCCCAAAAGGGCGGTCAACCGGGCCTGACGCTGACGAACCCGGGCAGGGAGCAGACCGACCGGCGGTAGCGTGACGTCCCGGGCCGCGCGGGACGGGAAGCGTCACAGGACGGCAACAGTCGATGAATTCCCGCAGCCCAGCCGGATATGCCCGGCGTGTTGACAGTTGTCAGCGCTCGGCGACCTTGGTGACCGTCGCGGCGACATGACATGCTAACGGCGGAATACTCATCAATTGCCCGATTTGACCGGTGCGACCATGCGTCGCCCTCACCACCGGCGTCGGCACCCAGGGGAGACCATGACCAGCATCTCGCGCAGGACGGTGCTCAGTGCGACCGCTGCGACCGCGGCCCTCGGCGCGGTCACGGCCTGCTCCAGCGGCGGATCCGGTTCGGGTCAGAACTCCGCCCCTCCCGGCTCCCCCGGCGTGAGCACCACCCAGGGCCGCACCGGCGACCCCACCCAGGCGGTGGTGCCCAAGGGCACCCCGATCGGCGACGGCTCCAACGCGGACACCGGCCCGCAGCCGAACCAGCCCAAGCCCGAGAAGCTCAAGCCGGGCGAGCAGCCGCCACAGTTCGTGGTCTTCTCCTGGGACGGCGCGGGCGGCACCGAGGACGGCCAGTTCCCCCGCTTCCTGAAGCTGGCGGAGCAGTACAAGGCCACCATGACCTTCTTCCTCTCGGGCATCTACGCCCTGCCCAAGGGCAAGGCCGACCTGTACCACCCGCCGAAGCACTCGGTCGGCGCCTCCGACATCCCGTACCTGTCGGACGGCGCGGTGAAGAGCACGCTCAAGCTCGTCAGCCAGGCCTGGCTGGCCGGGCACGAGATCGGCACCCACTTCAACGGGCACTTCTGCTCCAGCCGTCCGGACAAGAACGGGGTCAACATGTGGACCCCCGAGGACTGGCAGAGCGAGATCGACCAGGCGATCGGCTTCGTCACCCAGTGGCGGACCAACACCGGCTTCACCGACGTCGACCCGCTCCCCTTCGACTACAAGAAGGAGCTCATCGGCGGCCGCACCCCGTGCCTGGAGGGCCAGAAGGCGCTGCTGCCGACCATCGCCAATCTGGGCTGGAAGTACGACGCCAGTTCCTCGGGCGGCCTGCAGATATGGCCGCAGAAGGTGCAGGACGGCAAGGTCTGGGACTTCCCGCTGCAGTCCATCCCGTTCCCCGGGCACAGCTTCCAGGTCCTGTCGATGGACTACAACATCCTGGCCAACCAGTCCAAGGGCAGCACCAAGGGCGACCCGGCCAAGTACGACGAGTGGCGCACCCAGGCCGCGAACTCCTACCTGGCGGGCTTCGAGCGCGCGTACAGCAGCAACCGTGCGCCGTTCTTCGTCGGCAACCACTTCGAGCAGTGGAACGGCGGCATCTACATGGACGCCGTCGAGGAGACCCTCAAGGCCGTCGCGAACAAGCCCGACGTCCGGCTGGTGTCCTTCAAGCAGCTGGTCGAGTGGCTGGAGGTACAGGACCAGTCCACCCTGCGCAAGCTGCGCTCGCTCAACGTCGGCCAGGCACCCGCGGGCGGCTGGCAGAGCTTCCTCGGCACGGCGGGCTGACGCGCCGGAGGGCGGCGGCGGGGTGACGACCGGGGGCGACGGGGGAACCGGGGCAGCGTCTCCGGGGGCAGCGGAACCGGGGCGGACGCGGGGGCGCGGGGACGGGGGCCGGCTTCGGCCGACGGGGGTGCCCCGCCGGCCGGCCGGTCGGCTAACCGACGGTGACGGCGTCCGCGAGCAGGGTGCGGACGATGCGTTCCGCCCCGGACTCGCCCCAGAGGATCGAGTAGTGGTTGGTGCCCGGCACCGGCGAGGCGGGCACCCGCTCCGGGTCCAGCCCGGCCAGCCCGAGGCGCTCGTGGCTGTAGAGCCCCTGCGGCTCGTCGAACAGGCCACGCTCGGCCCAGAGCAGTTCGGCCGGGCAGGGCAGCGCGTGCGCGGCGGCGGCCGCGTCCGGGTCGAGCAGGACCTGGGCACCGTCGGTCTGCACGGCCTCCAGCACGCAGGAGGAGCGCAGTTCGGGCTCCGCTCCGACAAGGTCGCGCTGGGTGTAGGCGTCGATGCCCTCGGTCCACTCGCCGACGAAGGCGGGGTGCCCGCGCCAGAACTCCCGGTAGGCGTCCCGGTCCGGGAAGGTCATGGACAGCCGGGCCAGCGCGGGGCCGAGCACCGCGGCCAGGGCGTCCTCCTCGCGGACACCCTCCGGCAGCGGGAAGGTCACCGCTCCGTCGACCAGCAGGACCCGGCGGACCAGGTCGGGGTGCCGGACGGCGGCGAGCGCGGTGATCCAGGCCCCCATCGAGTGGCCGACCACGGTGACGGGCCCCGAGCCGAGCGCGCCGATCAGCGCGGCCACGTCGTCGGCGTGCCGAGCCAGCCCGTAGGGTCCGGCGACCGAGCGACTGGCGCCGCGGCCCCGCAGGTCGGGTGCGAGCAGGGTGGCCCGACCGGCGAGCCGGCGGGCGACCTCGTACCAGGCGAGGCCATTGGCGGTGATGCCGTGCACCGCCACGATCGTGGGGGCCCCCGGGTCCTCGGCGGGCCAGCGCAGGACGGCCAGCTCCCCGCCGGACACCGGAACGGTCAACTCCTCGGGCTTCAGCGGCGACTGGCTCACGCGGGGGTACCTCCGGTGGGGTGGGCGGTTCCGAGGCCGGCCGGCGCCGGGGCGGACCGGGCGGATCGGGCGGATCGGATGCGGGCGGGCAGTCTAGCCAGGCCGCCGGGCAGCAGGTAGACCACGGCCACGAACAGGGCGCCCAGCAGGAACAGGGGTTGGGAGAGCGGCACGCGCAGCACGCCGGGCAGGTCGGCGACGGTCGACGAGTTGGCGAGGTCTCCGAGCCGGTGTCCGGCCCAGGTGTACAGGACCCCGCCGAGCAGCGGGCCCCAGCGGGTGCCGGAGCCGCCGAGGACGACCATGACCAGGAGCGCGAGCGTGGCGTCCGAGGTGGCGGCCTGCGGGGTGGCGCCACCGGTCAGCAGCAGGTAGACCACCCCGCCCAGCCCGGCGAGCCCGCCGGCCAGGACGAAGGCGACCAACTTGTATCCGTAGGGCCGCAGTCCGAGCACCTCGACCCGGCGCTCGTTCTCCTTGATGCCCTCCCAGACCCGGCCCATCGGCGACTTGACGGCCCAGTGGACCGCGGCGACCGTCAGCACCAGGTAGCCGACGGCGATCCAGTAGAGGTTGGCGGTGTTCTCGATCCCGAGCAGGCCGGAGGGCAGCAGGTCGGCCGGGGCGGAGCGGCCCTCCTCGCCACCGGTGACGCCACCGGGGTTGCGCTGGACGAGGATCGAGCCGGCCTGGGCGAAGGCGAGGGTGACCATGGAGAAGCCGATGCCGGTGACCCGCAGGCTGACCGAGCCGAGCAGCAGGGCCAGCAGCACGGAGCAGGCGACACCGAACACCGCGGCGGCGGCGAAGGGGAGTCGCAGCTCCAGCATGCCGAGGTCGGTGGCGTACAGGCCGGTCGCGAAGTAGAGCGCGTGGCCGAAGGAGAGCAGGCCGGTACGGCCGAGCAGGAGGTCGTAGCCGGTGGCGAGGGCCCCGTAGAGCACGCACAGGGCGAGCAGTTGGAGGCTGCCGGGGCTGCCGAGCGGGCCGTCGAGCAGTCCCGGAAGGGGAAGCGCACTGTATGGGGCGACAAGGAACGTGATCAGCAGAGCGATCGGCCACCAGCGTAGCGCTCTGTGCACGCCTGTCCAGCGGTTAGTGACTGAATCACCCGTTCGAGGGATGGCGCCGGACTCGCCCCTGTGTTCACAATGGGTCTCGGCAAGGCCGGTGTCAGTCCCCCTTGCCACAGTGGCGGTGTCAGTGGAGCTGGTGTCAGTCCCCTCTGCTGGCATGGTGGTCACGGCAGGGCTGGTGTAAGTCCCCCCTGCCGGGACGGCGGCGCTGCGGTCGGCCTCGCGGCCACCGGTGCTCGTGATCGGTGTTTCGGCGCTCACGCGAGCCTCCCGGTGAGTCCACGGGGTCGGACCAGAAGCAGCACGGCGAGCAGGACGACGACCGAGAGGTCGCCGAGCCCGGCGCCGGTGTAGTAGTTGGCGAACTGCTGGACGAGGCCGACGCCCACCGAGGCGACGGCGGCGCCCGTCACGGAGCCCATGCCGCCCATCACCACGACGACGAAGGCGAAGATGAGCAGGCCGGTCCCCTGGCCGGGGTTGACCGAACCGAAGTAGAGGCCGCCGAGGGCTCCGCCGAGCGCGGCGGCGGCCCCGCCGAGGGCGAAGACGAGGGTGAAGGCCTTCCGGACGTCGATGCCGAGCGCCGTGACCATCGCCCGGTCCTCGACGCCGGCCCGGACGATCAGCCCGTAGCGGGTGCGGGCGAGGAACAACCGAAGAGCGAGCAGCAGGAGCGCGGCGGCGGCCACCAGCACGAAGCGGTTGACCGGGACGGTCGCACCGAGCACGTGCCAGGTGCCGGACAGCAGGTCCGGCTGGGGGAAGGGGCGGGAGTCGGCGCCCCAGATCCCCATCAGCAGGGCGGGTACGGCGAGCCCGACCCCGACGGTGGCAAGGATCTGGTCGCGTGGGCGGCTGTACAGCGGCCGGATCAGGAAGAGCTCCAGCAGGACGGCGGCGGCCGTCCCGACCAGGGTGCCGAACGGCACCGCGAGCCAGAAGGAGAGGCCGGCCTCGGCACCGGCCCACCAGGTGGCGTAGGCGCCGATGGAGAGCAGGGCGCCGTGCGCGAAGTTGAGCACGTCCATCAGACCGAAGATCAACGACAGACCGGAGGCGACCAGGAAGTACAGCGCACCGAGACCGAGTCCGGTACAGGAAAGGAGGACGACGGTGTCCATCAGGGCTTCACCTCGGCGGTGACGACGGGGGCGGCCGGGGATACGGCGGGCCGGGGCCCGCCGGCGAGCGGGTGGCGGGAGCCGACGCCGAGCAGGCGGCGGGCGGCCTCCTCGTCGGCCAACAGCTCGGCGGTGTCTCCGCGGTGGGCGGTACGGCCGTCGGCCAGGACGGCGCAGGTGCCGGCCAGTCGGCGGACGAGGGCGAGGTTCTGCTCGACCAGCAGGACGGGCACGGCCTCGGCCGCGCGCGCCAGCACCTCGGCCACCTCGGCGACGATCTTGGGGGCCAGACCCTTGGTGGGCTCGTCGGCGATGATCAGCCGGTTGCGGTTGAGCAGCGTCCGGCCGATCGCCACCATCTGCTGCTGGCCGCCGGAGAGCGTTCCGGCCAACTGTCCGGCCCGCTGCTTGAGTTCGGGGAAGAGCTCGTGGACGAGCGCATAGTTCGGCTCACCGGCCCCGCCCCCGCCTCCGGCGGCGCGCTCGGCGAGACGGAGGTTCTCGGCGACCGTCAGGCCGGCGAAGATTCCCCGGTCCTCGGGCGCGTAACCGATGCCATGACGAACGACCAGATGAGTGGGAAGGGAGGAGAGTTCGGCCTCGGAGAGCCGGATGCTCCCGGTGCGCGGCACCAAGCCCATGACGGCCTTGACGGTAGTCGTCTTGCCGGCGCCGTTGCGGCCCAGGAGGGCGGTCACCCCAGCGGGGGCGACGTCGAAGTCGACCCCGTGCAGGATGTGCAGCCCGTCGATGACCACGCGCAGATCACGCACGGAGAGGAGAGGACCCTCGGCGGACGGCCGAGAGCTGGACGGCAGCGAGGAGGACGAGTGCGCCGCGCCGGAAGGGCGCTGTGCGGAGAGCGGAGAGGAGGTCACAACGCCTCACCCAGGTAGGCCTGTTGCACGGTCGGGTCGGCCATCACGGCATCGGGGGTGTCCAGGGCGAGCAGGGTGCCGTGGTGCATCACCGCGAGCCGGTCGGCCAGACCGAGCAGGACGTCCATGTGGTGCTCGACCATCAGGACGGTCCGGCCCAGGTCACGGTGCACCGATCGGATCAGCTCGGTGAGAGCGGGCACCTCCTCCGCGCTGACACCGGCCATCGGCTCGTCCAGCAGGATCAGCCGGGGCTCGGAGACCAGCAGGACGGCCAGCTCCAGCTTGCGCTTCTCCCCGTGCGAGAGCGCACTGGCCAGGGTGTCCGCGCGGTGGCTGAGGTCGGTGCGTTCCAGGGTGTCGGCCAGCTGCTTCTCGTAGCGGTCGGCGCGGCGCCAGAGCCGGTACGAGGCGCCCGGCCCGGCCGCCGCCTGGGCGGCCAGGCGGACATGGTCGGCGACCGTCATCCCCGGCCAGAGGGAGGAGGTCTGGAAGGTGCGGCCGAGCCCGCGGCGGGCCCTGGCGTGCACCGCCTCGGTGGTGATGTCCGCGCCGTCGAGGTGGAGGCTGCCGTGGGTCGCCGGGTAGATGCCCGAGATCAGGTTGAAGAGGGAGGTCTTGCCGGCTCCGTTGGGCCCGATGAAGGCGATGAACTCGCCTTCGCCGACCGGGAAGGAGACGTCCTCGACGATCGGCACGCCGCGGACGGCCCAGCCGAGCCCGTCCAGACGCAGCACCGGAGAGGAGGACGACCCGGAGGACGGGGAGGAGGGCGCCGAGGACGAACGCGCGGACGGAGCCGCCGAAGCGGAAGGGATGGAGGTGGTACGGGCGGACACCGGGATCAGCCCGCCATCGGAGTGACCGGGGGCGCCGCCTCGTCCGCGGTCAGGGTCTTCTCCACCGAGGGCTTGGCGGCCGCACCGGTGCCGGTCAGCCGGACCTGGAACATCGGCTGGAGCAGGGCGTGGTCCTCGGCGCGGACCGTGGCCTTCCCCTTCACCCCGTCGAAGCTCCAGCCCTCCAGGGCCTTGACCAGGGCGGAGGTGTCGTCGGCGGAGCCGTGGTTGGACTCGACGGCGTGCACGATCATCTGGGCGGCGGTGAAGCCGTCCGGGGTGAAGATGTCGGTCTTCCCTCCGGCGGCGGTGACGGCGTCGGTCATGGCCTTCTCCACCGGGGTGCCGGCGGCGCCGTCGAAGTAGTGGTTCAGGAAGGAGATCTTCTCGCCGGCCGGGCCGAACAGCGGGTAGGAGGCGGCCAGGTCGAGGCCGGTGACGACCTTGGTGTCGGCGAAGACGTCCTGCTGGTTGAGCGCCGTCCACAGGGCCGAGGCGGTGTCACCGGCCCAGGCGACGAACAGCAGGTCCGGCTTGCCGGTCTTGGCCTGGGTGGCGAAGGGAGTGAGGTCGGTGGCGCTCGGCGGGGCGAGCACCTGGTCGACCGTCGCGCCCTCGGCGCCGAGCACCGCCTTCACGGCGGCCACGTTGGCCTGCCCGAAGGCGTTGTCCTGAGCGAGCACGGTGACCTTCTTGCCCTTGGCGTCACCGACGAACGAGGCCGCGGTCTTGATGTCCTGGTAGGACTGGCGGCCGGAACGGAAGGTGTACTTGTTCAGACCGGTGGCCTTGTCGGCGGCGGCCGGGCCGCTGATGAAGAGCACCTTGTTCTGGGCGGCGATCGGGCCGACCTGGAGGGCCACACCGGAGGCGGTGGAGCCGGCCAGCACCTTGTAGCCCTTGCCGATCAGGTCCTTGGCGGCGGACACCGCCTTGGCCGGGTCGCCCGCGTCGTCCTGCTCCTCGAACTCGATCTTGTGTCCGTCGACCGCGCCGGTGCCCTTGGTCGCGTAGGCCAGGCCGGCCTTGAAGCCCTCCAGGTACTGCTTGCCGTAGGCGGCCAGCGGTCCGGTCTTGGAATACACCAGGCCGACCTTGACCGGGCCCTTCGATCCACCGTCCGCTGCGGTCGTCCCGGCCGTTCCGGCCTTGGCGCAGCCCGAGGCGAGCAGGACGCAGGCCGCGAGGGCGGCGAGCTTCCGACCCGGGCGGGCAGTCAGGGAGCCGCCGGTCAGGGAGTCACCGGTCAGGGAGTCGCCAGGGCGGGCGCCGGAGGCGGTCCTGGAGGGGGCTGTCGAGCTGCGCATGGTGACCGGCTCCTGAGGGTGCGGCGGGGTGGATGCGGGAACCGTAGGTGTGCGGTGGGAACGGCGACATGTGCCCGGCCGACGCATCAGGCCCTCGGGATGTGGCTCCAGTCGACATACCGCCGAACCGTCACCGCCCCACGGCCTCCCGGATGTGGCCGGCCGACACGACTCCACACCCACCCATGGGTGTGGACGCCATGGCTGTGGCGGCCCGTGCCCGGTGACGGTGGAGGGGCGCGGAGCCCGTCCGGCGGCAGCCATCCCAGCGGCGTGCCCGACCCGGTCCGGCCCAGGTACGGATCCCAGCCCGGCCCTGGGCCGGTCGCGGGCTCCGCGCGTCTCCCGAGCCCGTCGGCCGCCGTTCCCCGCCGGGCCGTCACCCACCGCCCTCCTCTCCGCCCCGCCGCCCACCGTTCCGGCCCGTCTCAGCCGCTCCCTCCAGCCCCCCCTCCGCCCGCTCACCAGCCCCGGCCTCCCGGGCGCCCCTCCGGCACCCACCCCTCCCTCCCGCCCCTCCCACTCCCTCACGAGGTGACCCCATGGACAAGGTCCTGGACTCCCCCGCCGACGCCGTCGGGGACATCCCCGACGGCGCGGTGCTGGCCGTCGGCGGCTTCGGCCTCTGCGGCATCCCGAGCACGTTGATCGGCGCCCTGGTCGACTCCGGTGCCAGCGGGCTGCGCGTGGTCTCGAACAACTGCGGGGTGGACGACTGGGGGCTGGGTCTGCTGCTCCGGGCAGGCCGGATCGCCCGGATGACCTCCTCGTACGTCGGGGAGAACAAGGAGTTCGCCCGGCAGTACCTCTCCGGCGAACTGGAGGTGGAGCTGACCCCGCAGGGCACGCTGGCCGAGCGGCTGCGGGCCGGCGGCGCCGGCATCCCGGCGTTCTTCACCCCGGCCGGGGTCGGCACCCAGGTCGAGGAGGGCGGGCTGCCCTGGCGCTACGCGGCGGACGGCTCGGTGGCCCTGGCCTCCCCGCCCAAGGAGGTCCGGGAGTTCGGCGGCCGCCGCTACCTCATGGAGGAGGCGATCACGGCGGACTTCGCCCTGGTCCGGGCCGAGGTCGCGGACCGGCACGGCAACTGCGTCTTCCACGCCGCCGCCCGGAACTTCAACCCGCTCTGCGCGGCGGCGGGCCGGATCACCCTGGTGGAGGCGGACCGGATCGTCGAGCCGGGCGAGCTCCCTCCGGACGCCGTGCACCTGCCCGGGGTGTACGTCGACCGGGTGGTGGCCGCCGACCCCGAGGACCGCCGCATCGAGCGCCGGACCGTCCGCCCCGCACTCCAGGAGGCCTGAGCCGATGCCCACCCTCACCGCAAGCAACTCCACCCCTGCCCCCGTCCCCACCTCCCCGACCACCCCCACCCCCGCCCTCGACCCGCGCAACGCCCTGGCCGCCCGCGCCGCCCGGGAGTTGCGCGACGGCCAGTACGTGAACCTGGGCATCGGCCTGCCGACCCTGATCCCCAACCACCTCCCGCCGGGCGTCGAGGTGGTGCTGCACTCGGAGAACGGCGTCCTCGGCGTCGGCCCGTACCCGGAGGAGGGCGCCGAGCACGCGGACCTGATCAACGCCGGGAAGGAGACGGTGACGGTCGCCCCCGGCGCCTCGTACTTCGACTCCGCCTTCTCCTTCGGCATGATCCGGGCCGGGCGGATCGACGTCTCGGTGCTCGGCGCCATGCAGGTGTCGGCCGCCGGGGACCTCGCGAACTGGATGATCCCCGGCAAGATGGTCAAGGGCATGGGCGGCGCGATGGACCTGGTGCACGGGGCCCGCAGGCTGATCGTGGTGATGGAGCACACCGCCCGGGACGGCTCGCCGAAGATCGTCGGCGAACTGTCACTTCCTGCCACCGGAAGGTGTGTTGTGGACCGCATCGTCACCGACCTCGCGGTGGTCGACGTGACCCCGGAGGGGCTGCGCGTGGTGGAGACGGCGCCCGGCGTGGACCTCGCCGAGGTCCGGGCGGCGACCGGCGCGCCCCTGCTGCCCCCGCTCTGACCTCCCCCACGCCGCACGGGCGGCCGGGCCACCCCTCAGGCGGTCCGGCCGTTCCGCCGCTCCCGCAAGGGCCGAAGACGGGGGCAGGCCGGGAGCCGAGCCGAATTCACCGCCATAGCAGCAACACCCGTCGGATCGTCCGGGAACCATGACATCTTCATGCCTCGGCAGCGGTGATCTCCTGGACTGGTTGCGATCACCGTTGCGCTCAGGGAGAGTTGAGGGCGCCAAGGATCCCGACGTGCCCGGAGGGGAAGCTGAACAGCTCATCGGGATCCCGCGTTCGAGACCGCCGCACCGGCGCGACAACCGGACCGGTCGCACGCACCGGATGTGCCGGAGATCCCGGAAACTGCCTGGGGGAGCAGCCATGACCACGCCGTTCTCGCGACGAAAGGGCGTCGGAACGGCCCACGGGCGGAACGCCGGACAGCTGGACGAAGCCGCCCTGCGCGCCGTCCCCGCACCCGAAGCCCCGTACGACTACGGCCACTTCAGCCGCCTGGCCGGCCCGGCCCACGACCCGGACGAGGACGACGACCTCGGCGCCGGTGTCTACTGGCCCGAACCGGTGGCACCAGCCGCACCAGCCGCGTCCTCACCGTACGGCCCCTCGCCGTACGGATCCTCCCCGCACGCGCCCGCCGCGCTCCTCGGGCCGCCCAAGCCGCAGGAGCCGCAGGAGCCCCCCGCCGCCCCCTACCGCGTCCGGTACCGCAGCCTGCTGCGCCGCGAGCCGCACCGGATCCGCGCCGCCCTGTTGCTGATGGCCGCCCCCGTGGTGGAGGCGGTGCTGCTGGTCTGGCTGCTGCTGCCGGAGCACTGGCCCGAGCGGCTGGACGAGACGAACGCCCTGGTGCTCCTCGGCGACAAGGTGATGATCGGCATCATCGCGGTGGTCGAGGTGTTCCGGCTGGTCAACGTCGTCTCCAACACCCATGCCACGCTGGTCGCCCGCGACCCGGTCCCGGTGACACCGGAGCCCGGCACCCGGGTCGCCTTCCTCACCACCTGCGTGCCGGGCAAGGAACCGCCGGAGATGGTCCGGGCCACGCTCGCCGCGGCCCGCGCCGTGCGGCACGAGGGGCCGTACGACGTCTGGCTGTTGGACGAGGGAAACGATCCTGCAATGCAGGCGCTCTGCGCCGAGCTGGGCGTGCGCCACTTCAGCCGCGCGGGCCTGCCGCACTGGAACCGCCCGAAGGGCCCGTTCCGCGCCGGGACCAAGCACGGCAACTACAACGCCTGGCTCCAGGCCCACGGCGACGACTACGAGTTCTGGGTGTCCGTGGACACCGACCACGTCCCGCTGCCGGACTTCTGCGAGCGGATGCTCGGCTACTTCCGCGACCCCGACGTGGCGTTCGTGGTCGGTCCCCAGGTGTACGGGAACTACCGCAGCTCGGGCTCGGCCGTCACCGCGTTCTCCGAGAGCCAGCAGTACCTCTTCCACGCCCTCATCCAACGCGCCGGAAACCGCTACGGCGCACCCATGTTCGTCGGCACCAACAACGCCGTCAGGATCCGGGCGCTCCAGTCGATCGGCGGACTGTCCGACTCCATCACCGAGGATATGGCCACCGGTCTGGAGTTCCACCGCAGCCGGAACCCGGAGACCGGGGAGCGCTGGAAGTCCGTCTACACCCCGGACGTGCTCGCGGTCGGTGAGGGTCCGTCCTCCTGGACCGACTTCTTCTCCCAGCAACTGCGCTGGAGCCGCGGCACCTACGAGACCCTGCTCACCCGGTACTGGCGCGTGCTGTGGCAGCTGTCCCCCGGGCGGCTGCTCAACTACTCGCTGATGATGGGTTTCTACCCGATGGCGGCGCTCACCTGGCTGCTCGGCGGCCTGTCCAGCGTGCTCTACCTGGGCTTCGGAGCCTCGGGCGTGCACGTCTCCTCGGAGATCTGGATGATGCTCTACAGCGACGCCGCCGCCCTCCAACTCCTGCTCTACACCTGGAACCGCAAGCACAACGTGAGCCCGCACGAGCCGGCCGGGTCCTCCGGGGTCGCGGGCATGGTGATGTCGGCACTCTGCGGTCCGGTGTACGCGGCCTCACTGCTCCAGGCGCTCGTCCGGCGCCGCAGCCGCTTCGTGGTGACGCCCAAGGGCCGCGCGGCCAGCACCGACCGCCTCGGCACCTTCCGCTTCCACCTGTTCTGGACGCTGGTGTTCGGCGGCGCGATCGCCGCCTCCTACGTCACCGGCTACGACCACGTCGCGATGCGCGCCTGGGCCTGGATCGCCCTGGGGCTCACCCTCCTGCCGGTCCTGATCACGGCCGGCGACGCCGTCCGCCGCCGCCGTAGCCGCCCCACCGCCACCCTCACCGTCACCGGCGGCCCGGCCTCGGCCCCGAACGTCCTGCTGGAGAAGCGCCGCCCGCGCCACGCCCGCCACGCCCGCGACCCACGAGCCCCACGGCCCGAACAGCCGTCGCTGCCCGCATCCGACCACGCGGGCAGCGGCATACCGACCCACTGACCGGCCCCACCCCCGAACGGCCCCGCCCCGCCCCCGTACAGAGCCGCCCGCCGTCCAGAGCCACCCCGTACAGAGCCACCCCGTACAGAGCCGCCCGCCGAACAGCCCCGACCGCCTCCCGAGGGGAGCCATCACCGTGAAGATCCACAAGGCCGGCCGCGCCAAGCGCCTCGCCCTCGGCAGCACCGTCGCGCTGACCGTGGCCGGGATGAACGCGCCGGCCGTCCTCGGCTTCGCCTCCGAGCAGTACCACAGCTACGTGATCAACCGCCCCGAGTACAAGGCGCAGTACGGCCACTGGCAGACCCTGTCGCTGCCCGCCGAGTTCCGGGTCAACGCCGTGCACGCGACCGTGCTGCGCACCGGCAAGGTGCTGATCGTGGCCGGCTCCGGCAACGACCAGAAGCAGTTCGACGCGGGCACCTTCAAGAGCCTGCTCTGGGATCCGGCCCGGAACTCCTACAAGCTGATCCCGACCCCGGCCGACATGTTCTGCGGCGGCCACACCTCGCTGCCGGACGGCCGTGTCCTGGTCGCCGGCGGCACCCAGCGGTACGAGAAGCTGGTCGGTGCCGTGAAGAAGGCCGCCGGCATCATGCGGGTGCGCAACGAGAGCCCGGAGCGCGACCGGACCTTCCCGAAGGGCACCGTCTTCGTGGCCCCGAACGGCCACGAGTACGCCAGCACCGCCGCGGTGACCGTCCCGGCCGCCGCCAAGACCGGCTCCGGCAAGCAGACCGTGGTCACCGCCGGCGAGCAGCACGTGTACGTGGAGGCGGTCGGCGCGGGCCCGGACTACGTCTCCGACGCCCCCGCCCAGTACCGGATCAAGGGCCTGAGCGGCACCGACGCCCACAACCTGTACGGGCAGAACGAGAAGCTGACCCTGGACAAGCAGGAGTACCAGGGCATCCGCTCCGCCTTCGAGTTCAACCCGGACACCGAACTGTACGAGCCGGTCACCGACATGGCCCACGCCCGCTGGTACCCGACGCTGACCGGGCTGGGCGACGGCCGGGTGGTCACCGTCTCGGGGCTGGACGATACCGGGGAGATCCTCGACGGCAACGACAACGAGATCTACGACCCGAGGACCAAGTCCTGGTCCAAGGGCCCCGACCACTACTTCCCGACCTACCCGGCGGTCTTCCTGACCGCGTCCGGCAAGCTCTTCTACTCCGGTTCCAACGGCGGCTACGGTCCCGCCGACAAGGGCCGCGAGCCCGGCGTGTGGGACCTGTCGAACAGCGCCTTCCAGCCCGTCCCCGGCCTGCGCGACCCCGGCCTGACCGAGACCTCATCCTCGGTGCTGCTGCCGCCCGCGCAGGCGCAGAAGGTGATGGTGCTCGGCGGCGGTGGCGTCGGCGAGTCGCCGCTGTCCACCGCCCGCACCGACATCGTCGACCTCGCCGCCGCCCAGCCCGTCTTCACCCCGGGCCCGGACCTGCCGGCCGGCGGCACCCGCTACCTCAACAGCGTGATCCTCCCGGACGACACCGTCTTCACCACCGGGGGCTCCAGCGGCTACCGCGGCCGGGGCGACAGCGACCTGCTCAAGGCGCAGGTGTACCACCCGGACTCCAACAGCTTCAGCACCGCCGCCGAGCCGGCCGTCGGCCGCGACTACCACTCGGAGGCGCTGCTGCTGCCGGACGGCCGGGTCGCCGTCCTGGGCTCCAACCCGCTCTTCGCGGACAAGGCCGAGACCCAGCCGGGCGGGTTCGAGCAGCGCATCGAGATCTACACCCCGCCGTACCTGTACCACGGCGACCGCCCCGAGGTCGGCGCCGCTCCACAGGCGGCCCGGCTCGGCGGCACCATGAGCGTCGGCGCCTCACGGCCGGAGGCGGTCGCCACCGCCAAACTGATCCGGCCGAGTTCGGTCACCCACGTGACGGACGTCGAACAGCGCTCGGTGGCCCTGGACATCACCGGACGGACCGCGGACGGCGTCGCGCTCACCCTGCCCGGCAACCCCAACCTGCTGCCGCCGGGCTGGTACATGCTGTTCCTGACCGACTCGGCCGGCACCCCGTCGGTCGCCCGCTGGATCCAGGTCACCGCCTAGGAGTCCGGGCCTCCAGCGGGCCAGGCCATCGCCCGGGAAACGAGGTCACCGCCCAGGAGTCGAGCCGACAGAACCCGCCACCGCCGAGGAGGCCGGAGCCGGCGGCGCGGCCGTCCCTCAGCGCGCCGCCTGCGCCAGTCCGAGCGCGTAGGGCAGCCAGAACTCGCCCGCCCTCGGCTCGCCCCGCCCGCAGTCGCCGTCCGACTCCCCCGGGTTCTTGATCCACAGGTAGGCGTCCACCGCGGGCCGGCCGGTCCTGGTGGTCGGCCGCTCGCCGAGCGCGCGCCCGGGCGGGTTGCACCAGGCGTCGCCGCCCAGCGCGCCGTTGCCGCTGCGGCTGGTGTCGATCACGAAGTGCTTCCCGTCCAGGGCCGCGGAGAGCCTGGCACCGTAGGCCGTGTTCCGCCCGGTGTCGTAGAAGTTGGCGACGTTCAGGGCGAAGCCGTCCGCCGCCGCGATGCCCGACCTGCGCAGGGCGCCGGCCAGTTCCTCCGGGTCCTGCGCCCAGCCGGGGTTGCCCGCGTCCAGGTAGACCCGGGCGTTCGGGTTCTTCTTCAGCTCCTGGACGGCGAAGGCCAGCAGGCCGTACCGCTCGGCGGCCAGGTCGCCCTTGATCCCGCAGTTGTCCAGGGTGTGGGCGACGGCGTCCGGCTCCAGCACCACCCAGGCCTTGCGGTCGCCGATGGCCTGCGCGACGCCGGTGATCCAGGACCGGTAGGCGGCCGCGTCGGGAGCGCCGCCGGCCGAGTACTGGCCGCAGTCGCGGTGCGGGATGTCGTAGGCGACGAACACGGCCGTCCGGCCCGCCTCGGTGGCCCGCCGGCTCACCTGCTCGGCGATCTCCCGGGCGCCCTGTTCGCCGAGCCACTGCGAGGAGGGCTGGGCGGCGATCCGCAGCAGCGTCTCGGCCTCCGCCGTGCGGCCCTGACCGCGCAGCGCGGTCACCTGCCGGGCGGCGTTGGTCTGGTCGGAGACGTAGAAGTCCTGCCCGGGGAGCTGGGCGAGCCCCCCGGCCCGGCCCGCACCCGCGCTCTCCCCCGCGCTCTCCCCCGCGCTTTCACCCGTGCTTTCACCCGCCCCCGGACCCGAGGTGGCGGCGCCCGGCTTGCCGCCGTCCGAGCCGCCGCAGCCGGACACGACGGCCGTCACCCCGGCCAGCAGCACCCCGGCCGCCCACCGCAACGCCCCTGCCCGCCCCAGCCCGTACACGTACCGCCCCTCCCCCGGACCGGCCGGTCCGCCCGATCCGCACCAGCTAAGCACACCCCGCACCGGCCGTCGGCCATCGACGGTGAACGCCAAGTGGCCGTGGGCGAACGGGACATCGAACCCGTCCGGCCCACGGCCACCAGTGCCCAGGAGGGCTCAGGAGCGCCCCGCCCAGAAGGGCCCCGCCCGGGAGCACTCAAGCGAGGCTCAGGCCTCCTTGAGGTTCGGCACCTGCCAGTCGATCGCCTCGGCACCGAAGGAGTCGAGCGCAGTGTTGATCTGCGAGAACGGACGGCTGCCGAAGAACAGCTTGGCCGACAGCGGCGACGGGTGCGCCCCCTGCACCACCACGTGCTTGGCCGTGTCGATCAGCGGCAGCTTCTTCTTCGCGTAGTTGCCCCAGAGCACGAAGACCACCGGCTCCTCGCGGTCGCTCACCGCCTTGATCACCGCGTCGGTGAACTTCTCCCAGCCCTTCGCCTTGTGCGAGTTGGCCTCGTGCGCGCGGACCGTGAGCACCGCGTTCAGCAGCAGCACGCCCTGCTCGGCCCAGTGCATCAGGTAGCCGTTGTCCGGGGCCGGGATGCCCAGGTCGGCGTCCAGTTCCTTGAAGATGTTGCGCAGCGACGGCGGCGTCTTGGTGCCCGGCAGCACCGAGAAGCTCATGCCGTGCGCCTGGCCGTTGTCGTGGTACGGGTCCTGGCCGAGCACGAGCACCCGGACCTTGTCGTACGGGGTGGCCTCCAGCGCCGCGAACTCCTGGCCGCTCGGCGGGAACACCTCGTGCTCCGCGCGCTGGGCCGCCACGAAGGCCACCAGTTCGGCGAAGTACGGCTTCTCCGTCTCGGAGCCCAGCACCGCGCGCCAGGACTCGGGCAGCTCCAGCCCGCCGCCCGCACCGGCCCCGACCACGCCCGCCTCGACCGTGTCCGTCACGACATCCACCTCCAACACCGCGGCTGCTGCGCCGCACGCCCTCTATCACCCCGAACGCTACACAGCCCCACTGACAACACACTCCCCCGGAGCGGAATCCGGCCCCGGCGACCGTTCTCCCCGAGACCGTTCTCCCCGGCGATCGGGGCTGCGACCGAATCGCACACCATGTCTGAAGGGCGGAAGGTCATGCACCGCACACGATCGCTGACGACTCGTCAGGATCGGCTCCGTCGGGACGGAAGTCGAAGACTTCCCGGGCGCGGCACGACCCGCATCCGACGATCATTCGGACGGCGACTTCGCTCTCCACCCCTCTGACGGTCACGCGGTATGGGCGTCCGACACCGCGGGCGGGGCGGGTTCGACCGTCGACATCACGTCGTACGGCGCCGTGTACGGCGCCGTGTACGTCGGCGTCACGAGGAGGACCGACGGGTGCCGATCGAGCTCCCGGGCCGGACGAGGAGTCGGTGCCGTCCCGCACGCCGCGGGACGGCAGCGGCGTTTCGGCTGCGAGCGGCCGGGGGTCGACAGCCCCCTACGAGCGGGGCTCCTGGGCGACTAGGCTGGCCCGTGTTGGGGCAGCCATTGGCGCCCGGCCGGCCGCTGGTGTCCGGTCCGGTGCGATTTCGAACCATCGCAAGACCTAGGAGACACCACCGTGTCAGACCGCAAGCCCATCGAGACCTGGCTGACCGACATGGACGGCGTCCTCATCCACGAGGGCGTGCCGATCCCCGGGGCCGACGCCTTCATCAAGCGGCTGCGTGAGTCCGGAAAGCCGT
Organism: Kitasatospora sp. NPDC056651; assembly: GCF_042792155.1. Taxonomy (NCBI): domain Bacteria; kingdom Bacillati; phylum Actinomycetota; class Actinomycetes; order Kitasatosporales; family Streptomycetaceae; genus Kitasatospora; species Kitasatospora sp. NPDC056651. The sequence goes on from NZ_JBHTWX010000095.1 coordinate 26,049, forward strand.
TCCTGGTGCTCACGAACAACTCCATCTACACCCAGCGCGACCTGCACGCCCGGCTTTCCCGGATGGGTCTCGACGTCCCCGCCGAGCACATCTGGACGTCCGCGCTGGCCACCGCCAAGTTCCTCGCCGACCAGCGTCCCAACGGCACCGCCTACGTGATCGGCGAGGCCGGCCTGACCACCGCGCTGCACGACGTCGGCTACGTGCTCACGGACACCGACCCCGATTTCGTGATCCTCGGCGAAACGCGGACCTATTCGTTCGAGGCGATGACCAAGGCCGTCCGCCTGATCAACGACGGCGCCCGGTTCATCGCCACCAACCCGGACGAGACCGGGCCGTCCGCCGAGGGCGCGCTTCCGGCCACCGGAGCGGTGGCCGCGCTGATCACGAAGGCCACGGGCGTGGAGCCCTACTTCGTGGGGAAGCCGAACCCGCTGATGATGCGGGCCGGTCTGAACGCCATCGGCGCCCACTCCGAGAACAGCGCCATGATCGGAGACCGGATGGACACCGACATCGTCTCGGGGATGGAGGCCGGGATGTCGACCTTCCTGGTCCTCACCGGCCTGACGCAGAGCACCGATGTGGAGCGCTTCCCGTACCGGCCGACCCGGGTGGTCGACTCGATCGCCGACCTGGTCGACCTGATCTGAGTCCCGGGGCCGCCGGTCCTGACCGGCGGCCCGCTCGCGCGAGGGCGCTTCGCCGAGCCCGGCGAAGCGCCCGTTTGCGCCCGCTTTGGCTGGACCGGTCCCGCCTCGTGATTGAGTGGGCGCATGAACCAGCAGACGACTCCCGGTCCGTTCCGTGTCGGCCTGATCGGCTACGGTCTGGCCGGCTCCGCCTTCCACGCTCCGCTGATCGCCGGCACGCCGGGGCTGCGGCTGGACGCCGTGGTCACCGCCAACGCCGACCGGCGCGCCCAGCTGGCGCGCGAGCACCCCGGCGCCCGCGCCGTGGACACCCCCGAGCTGCTGCTCGCCGATCCGGACGCGCTCGACCTGGTCGTCATCGCCTCGCCCAACCGCACCCACGCCCCGCTCGCCCGCGCCGCGCTGCGGGCCGGTCTGGCGACCGTGGTGGACAAGCCGCTGGCCGGCACCGCCGCCGAGGCGCTGGAGCTGTGCCGCCTCGCCGAGGAGCGGGGCGTGCTGCTCTCGGTCTTCCACAACCGCCGCTGGGACGGGGACTTCCTCACCGCGAGCCGGCTGGTGCGCGGCGGCGCGCTCGGCCGGGTGCACCGCTTCGAGTCCCGCTTCGAGCGCTTCCGCCCCAAGCCCAAGCCGGGCTGGCGCGAGCTGGCCGACCCGGCCGAGGTCGGCGGCACGCTGTACGACCTGGGCAGCCACCTGGTCGACCAGGCGCTGACCCTGTTCGGTCCGGTCGAGACGGTGTACGCGGAGATCGACGTCCGGCGTGACGGCGCGGTGGTGGACGACGACGCCTTCCTCGCCCTCACCCACGCCTCCGGCACCCGCTCGCACCTGTGGACCAGCGCCATCACCCCGCTGATCGGCCCCCGGCTGCGGGTGCTCGGCGACACCGCCGGCTACGTCAAGCCCGGCATGGACCCCCAGGAAGCCGACCTGCGGGCGGGCCTGCGCCCGGACGGCACCCGCCCCTGGGGCGCCGACCAGCCCTCGCACTACGGCACCCTCGGCACCGACGAGTCCGCGATCTCGCTCCCGACCGACCCCGGCGACTACCCCGCCTTCTACGCGGGCGTCGCCGCCGCCCTGGCCACCCCGGGCACCCCGCCCCCGGTCGACCCGCGCGACGCGGTGGCCGCCCTGGCCGTACTGGAGGCCGCCCGTGCCTCCGCGGCCACGGGGACGGCGGTCCGCCTGGGCTGACCGGAGGCCCCCTCGCCCCGCGGCCGCCCGGGGCGTCACTCCTAAGATGATCAGATGAACAGTCAGCGGGGGCGGCAGGTCGACGTCGAGGAGCGCCGGCGGCGCGAGCAGGCGTGGTCCGCCGAGCAGCGGACCCGCGAGGAGGAGTTCGAGCAGCGCCGGAAGACCCGGGAGACCGAGGACCGGGCGCTCCAGGAGAGCCTGTCGGTCACGAAGGAGCGGAAGGCCTGGGCCCGCGGCGAACGGGACGGGTCGATCGGCCACGTCGAGGCGACCGGGCCCGACGCCGTGCCCGTCCGGATCGCGGTGGTGTGGCTCGGACGGTTCGGGGCCACCGCCAAGCGGCTGGACAACCACGACCCGTTCCGGCACGTCGCCGGCACCCCGGACAGCGTCGAGGGGATCCTCCTGCTCGTCCCGCTCGCCGCCCTCATCGGCCTGAACGTCGGAATCCGATGGCTCGTCCTGCGACTGCTCGGCCGCCCGCTGTGGGCCGTCGCCGCCAAGGCGGGCAGCGACCGGGGCGAGCGCGGCGGCAACACCGTCCTGCTGCGCACCCGCCACCGGGCGCAGGCCCTGACGTACGCGGCCGCGCTGGCCGACCGGATCGAGCGGGACGGAACGGCCGCCCTCACACCCCGATGACCTCCACCGCCGATCCCAGCCCCCGGAAGTCCGCCACGTTGCGGGTGTACAGCGGCAGCCCGTGGGCCGAGGCGACCGCGGCGATCATCAGGTCGATCCGGCGCGGACGCGGCTGCCGCCCGGCGGCGATGGTGAGGGTGACCAGCGTCCCGTAGCGGGCCGCGGCCGCCGCGTCGAAGGGCAGCGGGTCGAAGTCCGCCATCGCCGCGCCCAGCACCTCCAGCCGGGCCGCCCGGCTGGCCGGGTCCCGGGCCATCGACACGCCCTGCTGCAGCTCGGCGAAGGTGATCGCGGTCAGCTCGGGCACGGCCGGCAGGTCGGACGCGTTGAGCAGCGCCAGGTCGATGTAGACGCAGGTGTCCAGCACCCCGGCCGGCCGCCGCCGGGACGCTCTGCGGCGCTCAGCCACGCCGCCGCTCGAACGGGTCGTCGTCCTCGTCCCCCACCAGTTCCTCGAGCCCGAAGTACTCCTCGGCCTCCTTGCGCATCTGCTGATAGTCCACCCGCGGCAGCTTCACGTGCCGCGCCACCAGCTCCTCCGCCGTGAGCCGTCGCCGCCCGGACACCGGCCGCAGCTCCGCGACTTCGACCCCGTTCCTGGTGATGTGGAAGGTCTCCCCCGCCTCCACGGCGTCCATCACCGCGGCGGAGTTGTTCCGGAACTCCCGCTGGGTAATCGTCTTCATCCCTCCAAGGTAGCCCCGCGTAGCACCGCCGGCTACGGCCGTGCGGGCCGGGAAATCCTCCCGGCGGAAGCGGGAACTCGGCGGGCCCCGGGATCGTCCTGCCTTTACGTCCGGGACGCAGACACCGAGGGGGGAGCACGCCGTGGCCGTCGTCGCGATGCTGCTGGGCCTGCTCCGGGTGCTGACCGGGGAGCTGGTGGCCGACAGCGGGACGCTGGCGTCCGTCGCCACCGTCGCGGCCGTGGCCCTGGTGGCCGGGACGGTCGCCGGGGCGCTGGCCGGGGCGCGGCTGCTGGGGGCGCGGGCGCCGGCGGCGGTGCGCAGCGGGATGCTGCGGCGCCGGGCGCTCGGTACGGCGTTCCTTCCGCAGCGTGATCCGGACGCCCGGGGCAGGCGGCGCCCCAGGGCGCCGGGAGCGGCCCCGGCGGCCGCGTGAGTCCGTGAACCCGTGAATCCGTAAGTCCGTAAGTACGAACGTCCGTCACGGCTCCCGCATGGCCGTCCTCCGTCGATCACTCATGTCCAGAGACCCCGGAGGGCTCGCTCCACCATGTCCGTTCTCGCTGTTCTCGACCCGGCCGTCGCCGTCGCGCACGCCGTGGTCTCCGCCATCGCCGACGTCCTGCCGACCGCGTCGGCCATCGTCCTGTTCACCGTCGCCGTCCGACTGGCGCTGCACCCGTTGGCGCGGGCGGCGGCACGCGGGGAGAAGGCCCGGGCCACCCTGGCGCCGAAGGTCGCCGCGCTGAACCGGAAGTTCGAGGACCGCCCGGAGCAGCTGCGGGAGGCGATGGCGGAGCTGTACCGGAAGGAGCGGGTGTCGCCGTTCGCCGGATGCCTGCCGATGCTGGTGCAGATCCCGTTCTTCTCGGTGATGTACCGCCTGTTCACCACCCCGAACGACCTGCTCGACCACACCCTGTTCGGGGTGCCGCTGGGCCTGCACGTCTCGGGCGCGCACGGCGCCGGGCAGTGGGCGGTGTTCGGGGCGCTGTTCGCCGGGCTGGCGGCGGTCGGGTACGTCAACTTCCGCCGGGCCCGACGCGCGGCGGCGACCGCGGCGGCCAAGGCCAGGGCCGCGGCGGGGACGAAGGCGGGGGCGAAGGCGGCGCAGCCCGCTCCGCAGCCGGGGGCGGGACTGCTGCCGTACCTGTCGTTCGGTTCGGTGCTGTTCGCGGCGCTGGTGCCGGTGGCCGCCGTGCTCTACCTGCTGACGGCCGGCGTCTGGTCGGCCGCCGAGCGGGCCTGGCTGTACCGGGACGGGACGCCGGTTCCGGCCGCCGCGCTGACGGGCTGACGGGCTGCCCGGCTGACCGGCTGACCCGGCGCCGGACGCGTCAGAAGTGGCGCAGCAGCTCGGGGAAGGCCCCGAGCTGCAACGTCGCCTCGTCCGGCCCGAGTTCCACGTGCTCCAGCACCCAGGTGTGCTCGTGCGGGATGAAGACGGTGCGCAGCCCGGCCCGGCGGGCGGGGGCGATGTCGGACTTGGGCGAGTTGCCGATCATCCAGGTGCGCCCCGGGTCGAGGTCGAGCTCGGCGGTGAGCTGCCGGTAGGTGTCGACCGACTTCTCGGCGACGATGTGGACGCCGCCGAAGTGGTGGTCGATGGCGGACTCGGCCACCTTGCGCTGTTGCTCACCCTGGTCGCCCTTGGTGAGCAGCAGCAGCTGGTGCCGGCCGGCGAGGGCGGCCAGGGTGTCGGCGACGCCGGGGATCAGTTCGACGTCCCTGCTGGTCAGCGGGGTGAGCAACGCGTCGATCCGGGCCTGGTCGGCCGCCGTGGGGGTGCTGCCGTTGAGCCGCTGGAGGCAGTCGGCGAGGCTCTGCCGGAAGACGGTGGCGCCGTAGCCGAGGGTGGCGGAGTTGACGGCCTCGATCTCGTTCAGCAGGGCCCTGGTGCGCTGGTGCTCGGCCGGTGCGGCGACCCAGTCCAGGAAGCCGTCGATGACCCGCTCGAAGAGGACGTTGTTCTCCCAGAGCGTGTCGTCGGCGTCGAAGATCAGGATCTGGTCGGTGTGCATCCGGTGCGTCTCCAGCGGATTCGAAGGGGTTCAGGGGAGCAGCAGGGGGGCGGCCCGGTCGAGGGTCTCACGGAGGTTCTCCTCGGTGGTCCGCCGCTTGGCGTCCGCGAGGGTGAGCCACTCCAGCGGGGACGCCGGGTTCTCCGGGCGGGCCCGCTCCGGGGTGCCGGTGGCCAGCAGGAAGCGCAGGTCGGCGTGCTCGTGCGCGGGCTCGGTGGGCGAGGCGGGGACGGGCACCACGGCGACGTGGACCAGGGCCGGGCCGGGCCACGGGGCGAGGTCGGTCAGGCCGGTCTCCTCCAGGCCCTCGCGCAGGGCGATGTCCAGCGGCCGGCTCTCCCCCGGGTCGCCGTGGCCGCCGACGTGCAGCCAGGCCTGCTGACGGACGTGCCAGCGCAGCAGGACCCGACCGGTGGGCGGGTGGACGATCAGCGCGGAGGCGGTGAAGTGGAGCGGGAAGGTGCCCCTGTCCCAGGCGTCGGCGACGTCGAGGAGCCGGCGGGCCCGCTCGTGGTCGGCGGTCTCCACCGGGCCGCGCGGGCGGTGGTCGTCCAACAGCCGGGCCAGGTGGGGGCCGTGCGACGGGCCGCCCGTGGTCACCATGGGTCTGCAACTCCTCGTTCCGCTCCGGGGCCGCGCGGAGCGTGTCAACCGGCGCGTGGGGGCGGGCGGTTGAGGAACGCGACAGTCGGGCCCGGGGCCTTCGGGTTCCGGCGGACCCGCGCAGCGTAGCCCGGGGGCGCTCGGGCGGCCCACCGGTTTTCGCCCGGGAGCGGGAGCACCGGAACGCCGGAGCGCCAGGCGTGCGGGGCGCGGGAGCGCCGGCGTGCGGGGCGCGGGGCGCGGGGCGCGGGGCGCGACGGCATGCGAGGCGCGGGGCGCGGCGACGGACGTTCCACCGGCGGACATCCGCCGTACCACCGGCGGCATACCGGCTGGTCCGGGCGTTTCCCCGGAGGCCGTAGCCTGTGGTGATCGTTTCGGGACAGGTGGAAGGATTCGTCATGGTGGCTGCTCCGGCACTCGCCGAGCTGCGCGAGGTGTGCCAGCCGCAGGCCAAGATCCAGAGCCGCAACGGCGAGCACTGGGCGGGCCGGTTGTACATGCGGGCGGTCTCGCTGCGCACCACCCGGCAACTGGTGCGCACCTCGGTGTCGCCGAACACCCTCACCTGGGTGATGGTCGTGTGCGGGGTGGGCGGCGGCGCGGCCCTGCTGATCCCCGGCCCGACCGGCGCGGTGCTGGCCGTCGTGCTGTTCCAGCTGTTCCTGCTGTTCGACTGCGTGGACGGCGAAGTGGCGCGCTGGAAGCGCCAGTTCAGCATGGCCGGGGTGTACGTGGACCGGCTGGGCGCCTACCTGGCGGACGCCGCGCTGATGATCGGCGCGGGCGTACGGGCGGCGCGCGGCGGGTCGGAGCTGTGGGTGTCGGCAGGCCTGGCCGCCGCGCTGGGCGTGGTGCTGCTCAAGGCCTCGACGGACCTGGTGGACGTGGCCCGGGCCCGCAGCGGGCAGCTCCCGGCGACCGAGGAGTCCACGCAGCCGCGTTCCCAGGGCATCGCGACGGCCCGCAAGGTCGCCTCGCTGTTCAAGATCCACCGGGTCACCAACGGCATCGAGGCCTCGCTGGTGCTGCTGGCGGCGGCCGTGGTGGACGCGGGGCTCGGCAACCTGGACGCGACGCGGTGGACGCTCGCGGGGATCACGGTGATCACCTGGGGCATGGTGGTCGCCCACCTGGCGTCGATCCTGTCCTCCTCGCGGCTCCGCTGAACCGAGGGGCACCCTCGCTGCTCGCGCGTGCCCCGCACGGGACGTCGACTCCATCGACCTCCCGTGCGGGGCACGTCACTTCGCCGAGGGGGAACCGGCGATCAGGGGCGCCCGACGGGGCGCGCGGACCCACCGCCGCCGGCCGAGCCGACCCGGCCGGTGGCGGTGGGAGCGGTGGGGACGCGGAGCTTCAGCGCCATGTGCACAGCAGGAGACTCCCTTTCGGAGAGGTGAGGGCGGGCCGGTGTGAGGCGACTCGTCAGAGCGGAGGCTTGCCCGGGCACCACTGGTCGCCCCAAGCCGTCGTGGAGACGCAGCTGTGGCCGCCGTTCCCGGGGCCGTAGTCCGTCCACGTCCCGTCGTCGAAGAACCCGGCGGCGCTCGCCGGTGCCACCCCGCCCACCCAGGCAGCGGCGCCCAGCACGACCGCGACCAGTGTCCGCGTCACGATTCCTCGCACGACGACAACTCCCATCACCTTGGGGACAGTTCCACACGATTCGGATGTTTCCGCAGTTCGCGGCACATTCACCCGGTCCGTTGATCGTCACCCTGCCAGTCGGCGGATGGCCACGACATCCCCCACAAGGGATCATGAGCCTGCCTGGCAGCTTTAGGAGACATGCGATGGAACCCGGGACCTCCCCCAGACCGCCCGTCCTCGACCCGGCCACCGGCGTGCCCGCGCTCGACAGCACCGCCGTCGCGCTCTACCGGTGGACGGTGGTGCACGAGCGCCTCACACCCGCGAGCCTCGCGCAGGCGGCGGCAGAGACCGACCTGACCCTTCCGGAGTGCGAGGCGGCCGTCCGGCAGCTCACCGGGGCCTGCCTCCTCCAGGAACTGCGCGCACCCGACGACCCCGCCGCCGCCGGCCCGACCGCCTGGCTCCCGGTGAGCCCCCAGGCCGCCACGGCGCAGCTGCTCTCCGCCCGCGACACCGCCCTGCGCGCCCACGAGGAGGCGCTGCGCGAGCAGCGGAGGGTCATCCAGCAGCAGCGCGACGGGCTCGCGGCGCTGCTCCCCGTCTACCTCCAGGCCCGCCAGCAGGCCTTCCCCCAGGGCACCATCGACCGCCTGCCCGACAAGTTCGCGGTCCGCTCGCTGCTCGCCGACGTGATGGACTCCTGCCGCAGCGAGGTGCTGGTCTCCAAGCACGGCGGGTCCTTCCCCCCGGCCGCCCTGCGCGAGGCCCTGCCCCGCGACCTGGCGCTGCTCGAACGGGGGGTGCGGATGCGCAGCCTCTACCAGCACGCGACCCGCTTCGACCAGCCCACCCGGGTGCACGCGGGACGGCTCATCGAGGCGGGCGCCGAGATCCGGACGCTGCCCGAGGTGCTGCCGCAGCTGATCATCGTGGACGGTTCGTTGGCGCTGCTGCCCGCCAGCTCCGGCGGCGCGCTGATCATCCGGGAGCCCGACCTGCTCTCCTACCTGCTGACGGTCTTCGAGCGGGACTGGGAGAACGCGACCCCGTTCGCCAACGGCCCGCAGGCCGCCCACGACGTCACCAAGACGGTGAAGCAGAGCATCCTGGTGCTGCTCGCGAAGGGTCTCAAGGACGAGTCGATCGCCCGGCGGCTCGGCATCTCGCTGCGCACCTGCCGCCGCCACGTCTCCGAGCTGCTGGACAGCCTCGGCGCGCACAGCCGCTTCGAGGCCGGTGTGGTCGCCGAACGGCTGGGCCTGACCTCGCACCCCGCCCCGGACCCGGCCGAGGACCCCACCGAGGACCCGACCGCGGCAACCGAGCCGGCCGCCGGGCCCGAGCCGGCCACGGAGCCCGGGGCCGAGGCTGCGGAGCCGGTACCGGCGGCGGCCTGCCCCGCGTGCGGCGAGCCACTGACGGACCCCGCCCCCTCCCCCGGCGCGCGGCGGCGGCCGGGCGGCCGCCCACCGCGCTACTGCTCGCCCCGCTGCCGCTCCCGCGCCTACCGGGCCCGGCAGAAGGAGCGCACGGAGGACGTCACGTAACCCACGGCGGCGTGACGTAACCCGGCGCCAGGGCCGACCGACCGGGCCGAAAACCCCTGCGCTCCTTCGTATCCGACCTGCTGGACTCCCCGCCATGAGCACCCCGTACGCCCTCCCGGTCCTGCGCGTCCCCGACCGGTGGGCCGCCTACGCCGCGCCCGCCGCGCGATGCCCGCAGCCGGG
>NZ_JBHTWX010000096.1:0-35083 GCF_042792155.1 Kitasatospora sp. NPDC056651
GTTCACGGACGCGCGGCCGCCCCGGACGTGCTCGCCGGGTCAGCGCAGCAGCCCGGCGTCCATCCCGGCGGACTCGGCCGGCAGGGCCACCAGCCCCAGTTCGGTCGGCGAGGCCAGCCGGGGGTGCGCGGGCAGCACCCGGACGGTGTAGCCGAACGGGCCGGTCCGGCACAGCTCCAGCGCGCCCTCGTAGCGGGTGCGGCCGTCCAGGTCGGGCCCGCCGACCGGCTTGAGGGCGAGCAGGCAGGCGTCCGAGATCCGGTCCCGCTCGTCCACCCGGCCGGAGACCGCCTGCACCTCGACGTCGCCCGGTGCCAGCGTCCCGAGCGCGACCTGCACCCGCAGCGCCAGCGAGCTGCCCAGCTCCTGCGCCTCGGCCGGGCAGTCCGCCTCGACGTGCTCGACCCGGACGGCCGGCCACGCCTCGCGGACCTTCGCCTTCCACCGCGCCAGCTCCCGAGAGCCGCGGTTGCGGTCGGCCGCCAGCTCCCGCTGGGCCTGCGCCGCCGGGGCGTACAGCCGTTCGACGTACTCCCGGACCATCCGCCCGGCCAGCACCTTGGGCCCGAGGGTGACCAGGGTGTGCCGGACCATGGCGATCCACTGCTGCGGCAGCCCGTCCGCGTCCCGGTCGTAGAACCGGGCGGCGACCTGGTGCTCGATCAGGTCGTAGAGCGCGGCGGCCTCGATGTCGTCGCGCCGCTCGGCCTCGCCGCTGTCCGGGTCGAGCACCCCGCCGCTCTCGTCGGCGGTGGGGATCGCCCAGCCGTTGCGGCCGTCGTACCACTCGTCCCACCAGCCGTCCAGAACGGACAGGTTGAGGCAGCCGTTGAGCGCGGCCTTCATCCCGGAGGTGCCGCAGGCCTCCAGCGGGCGCAGCGGGTTGTTCAGCCAGACGTCGCAGCCCGGGTAGAGGCGCTGGGCCATCGCCATGTCGTAGTCCGGCAGGAAGACGATCCGGTGCCGCACCGCCGGGTCGTCGGCGAAGGCGACCATCTGCTGGATCAGCCGCTTGCCGCCGTCGTCGGCCGGGTGGGCCTTGCCGGCCACCACGATCTGCACCGGCCGGGTGGGGTGCAGCAGCAGGGCGCGCAGCCGCTCCGGGTCGCGCAGCATCAGGGTGAGCCGCTTGTACGAGGGCACCCGGCGGGCGAAGCCGATGGTGAGCACGTCGGGGTCGAGCACCGAGGAGACCCAGCCGAGCTCGGCCTCCCCGGCCCCGCGCCCGCGCCAGGAGGCGTGCAGCCGGCGGCGGGCCTCCTCCACCAGCTGGGCCCGCAGGGCGCGCCGCAGCTCCCAGACCTCGGTGTTGCCGATCCGCTCCAGCCCCGTCCAGCGCCGGGTGTCGCCGGTGGTCATCGCCTCCTCGGCGCGCTCGGCGCCGATCTCGGCGGCGCCCAGCCGGACCACCGCCGGGTCGATCCAGGTGGCGGCGTGCACGCCGTTGGTGACCGAGGTGATCGGCACCTCGGCGGGGTCGAAGCCCGGCCACAGGCCGTGGAACATCGACCGGCTGACCTCGCCGTGCAGGGTGGAGACCCCGTTGGCGCGCTGGGCCAGCCGCAGGCCCATGGCGGCCATGTTGAACAGCTTCGGGTCCCCGTCGCACCAGCTCTCGGCGCCGAGCGCGAGCACCTGCTCGACCGGGACGCCCGGCAGCGCGGCGTCGCCGCCGAAGTGGCGGGCGACCAGCTCCCGGTCGAAGCGGTCGATGCCGGCCGGGACGGGCGTGTGGGTGGTGAAGAGGGTGCCCGCCCGGACGGCCTCCAGGGCGGCGGCGAAGTCGAGGCCGGCCGGGTCCTCGGCGACCAGTTCGCGGATGCGCTCCACGCCGAGGAAGCCGGCGTGGCCCTCGTTGGTGTGGAAGACGTCGGGGGCGGGGTGCCCGGTGAGCCGGCAGTAGGCGCGCACGGCCCGGACGCCGCCGATGCCCAGCAGCATCTCCTGGAGCAGCCGGTGCTCGCTGCCGCCGCCGTACAGCCGGTCGGTGACGTCCCGCTCGGCCGGCGAGTTGGCCTCGATGTCGGAGTCGAGCAGCAGCAGCGGGACCCGCCCGACCTGGGCCTTCCAGATGTGGGCGGCCAGGGTGCGGCCGCCGGGCAGGGCGAGGTCGACCCGGCAGGGGGTGCCGTCGGCCTCCCGGAGCAGGCTGACCGCCAGTTCGTCCGGATCGAGCAGCGGATAGCGCTCCTGTTGCCAGCCGTCCCGGCTGAGGGACTGGCGGAAGTAGCCGTGCCGGTAGAACAGGCCGACGCCGACGACCGGCACGCCGAGGTCGCTGGCGGCCTTGAGGTGGTCGCCGGCCAGGATGCCGAGCCCGCCGGAGTACTGCGGCAGCGCGGCGGCGATGCCGTACTCGGGCGAGAAGTAGGCGATCGCGGCGGGCAGCGGGGCCCGGTCGGCCTCGTGCCGGGTCTGGTACCAGCGCGGGCCGGTCAGGTACTCGCGCAGGTCGTCGGCGAGGTCGCCGAGTCTGCGCAGGAAGCGCCGGTCGGTGGCGAGTGCGGCGAGCCGGGCGGCCGGGACCTCCCCGAGCAGCCGCACCGGGTCCTCGCCGGTCGCGGCCCAGACCTCCGGGTCCACGGACCGGAACAGGTCCCTGGTCTCGGGGTGCCAGGACCAGCGCAGGTTGAGGGCCAGCTCGTGCAACGGCTGGAGTTGTTCGGGCAGGACGGTGCGGACGGTGAATCTGCGGATTGCCTTCACGGCGTGAAGCGTAGCCGTGGCGATCGGTCCGGCAGTGCGTCAAGTGGGCTATTGGGCATCCGTTCGGGCTATTGATGAGATCGCATTCGGCGCATTGGTCTGCACGGGGGGCGCGCGAGGCGCACATTTCGGGGGCCCGCGCTACCAATGTGTGAACTCTTCGGTACGGGTCCATTTCCGATGGCTCATCCACCCGGGGGAAGGTTCGAAACTACTGTCGTACCGCTGCAAAAACCTTGTCGCCGGTGCGAGGATGACCGAAGGTCGTTGATGCTGTGGGGAGTGCGACGGAGGGTGGCGTCCCCCTCGAAGCAGCACGTCCGAATCCTTTTCGCGTTGACCGTTCCCGTCCTTCTTAGCCCATTCGGCGCCCGCCGCGCACGGACGCGTGTCCTGGCGCCCGGCCCGCTCGTTCACGGGTGGGCCGGGTCACCCGGGAGCATGCCCCGCGGAGGGCGTGCGCCGGGACGCACGAGGGCTCCGGGGCTCCCCGCCACCGGGTCGGCGGGCGCCGGGCAGGTTGCCGGGAACAGCGGCGCGGGCAGGCTTCCGGTCGCACGTCCTCCCCACCCAGCAGTCCTCCGGCACTCCCCCGGCCCGACCGAGGCCCGCGGGGAGCTGCCGCCGATCTCGGGCAGGAGCTTGGCATGCACGGCGACACGCGGGACCAGTCCACACCGGTGGCCGAAGGCCTCGACGCAGCGGTCGCGGAATCCGCCGGACGGATGGATTCTGACACTCGGACAGATCCGGCGATGCCGGCGCCGAGGGCCTCCGGGGCGACCCGTACCGGATCCTCCGAATCGCGGCCCTCCACGGCGGCCCCCCACCCCGGGGCCGAGGAGGACCGGACCGCGACGACCCCCCGCGGGCGCACCACCACCACGCGCCGCACCACCAGCCCGAAGGCCGGCACCGCGAAGGCCCCCAGTCCGAAGGCCACCGCTCCGAAGGCCGCCGCCGGGAGCGCCGCCGCATCGGCCCCGGCCACCGGTGCGCCCGCCCGGAAGTCCCCCGCTCGCAAGCCCTCCGCCCGCAAGACGACAGAGAGCGACACCGTGATCGGCCGCATCCCCGTCCTGGACGTCAGTCCCTTCGTCGACACCGGCCGCCGCCCGGCCAAGGCCGTCACCGGCGAGACCTTCCTGGTCACCGCGACCGTCTTCCGCGAGGGCCACGACGCCGTCAACGCCAACGTGGTGCTGCGCGACCCGCGCGGCCGCAGCGGCCCGTGGACGCCGATGCGCGAACTGGCCGAGGGCAGCGACCGCTGGGGCGCGTACGTCACCCCGACCGCGCCCGGCCGCTGGTCGTACCTGGTGGAGGCGTGGAGCGACCCGGTCGCCACCTGGCGCAAGGCCGCCTCGGTCAAGCTGCCGGCCGGGATCGACACCGCGCTGGTGCTGGAGGAGGGCGCCCGGCTGCTGGAGCGGGCCGCCGCCGGGGTACCCAAGAAGGAGGGCCGGGCCGACGTGCTGGCCGCCGCCGACGCGCTGCGCGACCAGACCCTGCCGCCGCTCTCCCGGCTGGCCGCCGCCCTCGCCCCCGAGGTGCTCGACGTGCTGACCCGCCACCCGCTGCGCGAGCTGGTCAGCGCCTCCCGCCCGCTGCCGCTCCAGGTGGACCGCGAGCGCGCGCTGTTCGGCTCCTGGTACGAGTTCTTCCCGCGCTCGGAGGGCGCCGTGGTGGACCCGAACGGCGTCGAGCCGCCGCGCCCGGGCACCCTGCGCACGGCCGCCGAGCGGCTGCCGGCCGTCGCCGCGATGGGTTTCGACGTGGTCTACCTGCCGCCGGTCCACCCGATCGGGCGAGCCTTCCGCAAGGGCCCGGACAACAGCCTGACGGCCGGTCCGCACGACGTCGGCTCGCCCTGGGCGATCGGCTCCCCGGAGGGCGGCCACGACGCGGTCCACCCGGACCTCGGCACCGTCGAGGACTTCGACCACTTCGTCGCCGAGGCGCAGGCGCTGCACCTGGAAGTGGCGCTGGACTTCGCCCTCCAGTGCTCCCCGGACCACCCCTGGGTGAACAAGCATCCGGAATGGTTCGGACACCGCGCCGACGGCACCATCGCGTACGCCGAGAATCCGCCGAAGAAGTACCAGGACATCTATCCGGTCAACTTCGACCAGGACATGGATGGAATCGTCAAGGAAACAATCCGGATCCTCCGCTTCTGGATGTCGCACGGCGTCCGGATCTTCCGGGTCGACAACCCCCACACCAAGCCGGTGGTCTTCTGGGAGAAGGTGCTCTCCGACATCGCCCGCACCGACCCCGACGTGGTGTTCCTGGCCGAGGCCTTCACCCGCCCGGCGATGATGCACACCCTGGCGAAGATCGGCTTCCACCAGTCGTACACGTACTTCACCTGGCGCACCAGCAAGCCGGAACTCACCGAGTACCTCACCGAACTCACCGGTGACGCCGCCGCCTACATGCGGCCCAACTTCTTCGCCAACACCCCGGACATCCTGCACGGGTACCTCCAGCACGGCGGCCGCGCCGCCTTCGCGGTCCGCGCGGTGCTCGCCGCCACCCTCTCCCCCAGCTACGGCGTCTACGCCGGCTTCGAGCTGTACGAGAACGAGCCGACCCACCCGGGCTCCGAGGAGTACCTGCACTCGGAGAAGTACGAACTGCGCCCGCGCGACTGGAGCCGCACCGACACCCTGGCCCCGCTGCTGACCGTGCTCAACCGGCTGCGCCGCCGCCACCCCGCCCTCCAGCAGCTGCGCGACCTGCGCTTCCACCCCACCGACAACGACCAGGTGCTCGCCTACTCCAAGACCGCGACCACCCCCGAGGGCCTCACCGACCAGGTCATCACCGTGGTGAACCTCGACCCGCACCACGTCCAGGAGGCCACCGTCACGCTGGACGGCGACGGCCCGTACGCGGTGCACGACGAGCTCACCGGCGCCGTCTACACCTGGGGCCGGCACAACTACGTCCGGCTCGATCCCTCAGCCGAGCCGGCTCACCTCCTCACGGTTCGGAGGAACCCAGCGTGACAGTGAACGAGCCGGTCCCCGACACCTTCCCCGAGACCTCGAAGAAGAAGCTCGACCCCCAGTGGTTCAGGCGTGCGGTCTTCTACGAGGTGCTGGTGCGGTCCTTCCAGGACAGCAACGGCGACGGGGTCGGGGACCTCAAGGGGCTCACGGCCAAGCTCGACTACCTCCAGTGGCTCGGGATCGACTGCCTCTGGCTCCCGCCGTTCTTCGCCTCGCCGCTGCGCGACGGCGGGTACGACGTGTCCGACTACACCTCGGTGCTGCCGGAGTTCGGCGACCTCGCCGACTTCATGGAGTTCGTCGACGCCGCCCACGCCCGCGGCATGCGCATCATCATCGACTTCGTCATGAACCACACCAGCGACCAGCACCCGTGGTTCCAGGCCTCCCGGACCGACCCGGACGGGCCGTACGGCGACTTCTACATGTGGGCCGACGACGACAAGCAGTACCCGGACGCCCGGATCATCTTCGTCGACACCGAGACCTCCAACTGGACCTACGACCCGGTCCGCAAGCAGTACTACTGGCACCGCTTCTTCTCCCACCAGCCGGACCTCAACTACGACAACCCGCGGGTCCAGGACGAGATGATCGCCGGGCTGCGGTTCTGGCTCGACCTCGGCATCGACGGCTTCCGGCTGGACGCGGTGCCGTACCTGTTCGCCCGCGAGGGCACCAACTGCGAGAACCTGCCGGAGACCCACGAGTTCCTCAAACGGGTCCGCAAGGAGATCGACGCCGACTACCCGGACACCGTGCTGCTCGCCGAGGCCAACCAGTGGCCGGAGGACGTCGTCGACTACTTCGGCGACTTCTCCTCGGGCGGCGACGAGTGCCACATGGCGTTCCACTTCCCGGTGATGCCCCGGATCTTCATGGCGGTGCGCCGGGAGTCCCGCTACCCGGTCTCGGAGATCCTCGCCAAGACCCCGCGGATCCCCGGCGGCTGCCAGTGGGGCATCTTCCTGCGCAACCACGACGAGCTGACCCTGGAGATGGTCACCGACGAGGAGCGCGACTACATGTACGCGGAGTACGCCAAGGACCCCCGGATGCGCGCCAACGTGGGCATCCGCCGCCGGCTCGCCCCGCTGCTGGAGAACGACCGCAACCAGATCGAGCTGTTCACCGCCCTGCTCCTCTCCCTGCCCGGCTCGCCGGTGCTGTACTACGGGGACGAGATCGGCATGGGCGACAACATCTGGCTCGGCGACCGGGACGGCGTGCGCACCCCCATGCAGTGGACCCCGGACCGCAACGCGGGTTTCTCCTCCGCCGACCCGGGCAGGCTCAGTCTGCCGCCCATCATGGACCCGGTGTACGGCTACCAGGTGACCAACGTCGAGGCGCAGCAGAGCAGTTCGAGTTCGCTGCTGCACTGGACGCGTCGCATGATCGAGATCCGTAAGCTCAATCCCGCGTTCGGCCTCGGCAGCTACGCCGAACTGCCGTCCAGCAACCCCGCCGTGCTGGCCTTCGTGCGCGAGTACGAGGGGGACCTGGTCATGTGCGTGAACAACTTCTCGCGGTTCGCGCAGCCGACCGAGCTGGACCTGCGGCGGTACGGCGGGCGGTACCCGGTCGAGCTGATCGGCGGGGTGCGCTTCCCGTCGATCGGCGAGTGGCCCTACCTGCTCACCCTGGCCGGGCACGGCTTCTACTGGTTCCAGCTCCGGCAGCCCCCGCGCCTGAGCGGGACGAGGCGGTCGAAGTAACGATCCGCCGCGCGCCGCGCACCAGCGCCAACGGCACCACCAGACCCTCCGGGGGCGCGAGTTGAACCCCGCGCCCCCGCTGTTCTCCGCCCCACCGCGTACGGAGAACAGCCCAACGGCCACCCACACGAAGGCGTGACACCCGAGCCGTGCTCGCGTGCCGCGACCGCCGCGCCGCCGCAATCCGGAAGACTGACGGACCCGGCCACGACCCGTCGGGCAGTCCGCGTGCTTCCGGGGAAAGGGAGCCATGTCCGAAACCTCCCGTTCTCAAGCCCACCTGAGCGCCACCGCCCCCGCCGGCCCTGCCACGCCGGCGGGCACCCGGGGCGCCGCGGTCCGGAGAACCGCCCTGGGGGTCAGCGAACTCGTCCAGGCGGCCCTGCCGCTGATCGCCTCCTGGCTGCCCACCCAGCGCTGGTACGCCGGCAAGGGCCGGCCCATCACCGGTCTCACCCCGGTGGTCGGCACCCCGCTCCAGGTCGGCGACCCCGCCCTGCTGCACCTGCTGCTGCGGGTCGAGCACGCCACCACGGCCGGGGCCCCGCACGGCGACACCTACCAGCTGCTGCTCGGCATCCGCTCCACCGGACTCGGGGACATCGAGCCCGGCGCCCTGCTCGGCCGACTCAGCCAGGGCCCGTACGACGGCGCGACCCTCTACGACGCGGTGCACGACCCGGAACTCACCGGCCGACTGCTGGAGCACCTGGCCACCGGCGACCGCTTCGGCGCGCTGTCCTTCCGCCGCACCCCCGGCTCCGGACTGCCCACCAACCTCCCCGGCCGCGCCTCCACCGCCGAACAGTCCAACAGCTCGGTCATCTACGGCACCTCGTACATCCTCAAGCTGTTCCGCCGCATCCACCCCGGCACCAACCCCGACCTGGAACTCTCGCTCGCGCTCTCCCGGGCCGGCTCCACCCGCATCCCCCGGGTCGCCGCCTGGTTCGAGAGCCGGATGGAACGCTCCGAGCCCGCCACCCTCGGACTGCTCCAGCGCTACCTGCCGGACGCCGAGGACGGCTGGGAGCTGGCCCTCGACCAGGTCGGGCGGCTCAAGTGCGACCGCTCCCCCGGCAACTTCGCCATCGAGGCGCACCGGCTCGGCCGGGCCACCGCCGAGGTGCACCGGGTGCTGTCCCGCTCGATGCCGGTCGCCCGGCTCGACCGCGCCCAGACCGGCCGGCTGGCCGGCGCGATGGCCGACCGGCTGGACAGCGCCGTCGCAGCCGTCCCCGGGCTGCTGCGCTTCCGGGCCGCGCTGCGCTCCGCCTTCCAGCAGCTCGCCGACGCCCACCCGGACGGCCTGCCGGTCCAGCGCATCCACGGGGACCTGCACCTCGGGCAGGCCATGCGGACCCCGCACGGCTGGGTGCTGCTGGACTTCGAGGGCGAGCCCGCCAAGTCGGTCAACGAGCGCCGCGAGCCCCAGCCGGCCCTGCGCGACGTCGCCGCGATGCTGCGCTCCTTCGACTACGCGGCCGCCCACCTGCTGGCCGGCGGCCCGGCCGACCCCGAGCTCGCCCACCTGGCCGCCGCCTGGGCCCAGCGCAACCGCACCGCCTTCTGCGCCGGCTACACCGCGGGCGGCGGCGCCGACCCGGCCGCCTCGCCGGAGCTGATGCGGGCCCTGGAGATCGACAAGGCGGTGTACGAGGTGGTGTACGAGGCCCGGCACCGGCCGAGCTGGCTGCCGATCCCGCTGGCCGCGATCAACCGGCTGGCCCTGTCCGTCTGACCCGCTTGCCGCACCGCCCGCAGGAGTTCGCCCACCCCCGCCGCAGGAGGACCCCGCCGTGACGCCGATCGACCCGACCGGCCGCCCCACCCGCCCCGTACCGGCCACCTTCCTGGCCGCACCGCTCCCCGCCGGAGGGCCCGCGGTCGAAGGGCCGGCCGCCGGAGAACGGACAGCCGAAGGACGGACAACCGGAGGACGGACAACCGAAGGACCCGCCGGCCACCGGCCCGAGCCGCGCCGGGCGGCCGAGGAGGAGGGGAGCACCGGCGCCGCCCCGCGCCCCCCGGCGGCCCGCCCGGCCGCGGCCGGGGACCTCCTGGACCCCGAGCGCCCGGCCCCCGCCGGAGCGCTGCGGCTGCCCGAGGCGCCGCTGCCGCCGGCCGAGGTCGACCGGCTGGTCGGCGGACAGCACCACGACCCGCACGCCCTGCTCGGGGCGCACCCGGTGCACGGCGGCACGGCGATCCGGGTGCTGCGCCCGTTCGCCGAGCGGGTGGTCGTCGAGACCTCCCAGGGGCCGGCCGAACTCACCCACCAGCAGGGCGGGTTGTTCACCGGCCTGGTGGCCGGCGGCGATCCGCCGGACTACACCCTGCTGGTGACGTACCCCGGCGGCCGGCCGCTGCGCCAGTACGACGGCTACCGCGTCCCGCCCACCCTCGGCGAACTCGACCTGCACCTGATCTCCGAGGGCCGGCACGAGCAGCTGTGGCGGGCGCTCGGCTCGCACGTGCGCACCGTCGACGGGGTGGCCGGCACCGCCTTCGCGGTCTGGGCGCCGAACGCCGTCGGAGTCCGGCTGATCGGCGACTTCAACCACTGGGACGGCACCGGGCACCCGATGCGCTCGCTCGGCTCCTCCGGGATCTGGGAGCTGTTCGTCCCGGGCCTGGCCGAGGGCGCCACCTACAAGTACGAGGTGCACACCCGGCAGGGCTGGGTGCTGGACAAGGCCGACCCGCTGGCCCGGGCCGCCCAGTGCCCGCCCGGCACCGCCTCGGTCGTCACCTCCTCCGGCCACGTGTGGCAGGACGGCGAGTGGATGGCCCACCGGGCCCGCGCCGCCCACCACCGGGCGCCGATGTCGGTGTACGAGCTGCACCTGCCGTCCTGGCGCCCCGAGCTCACCACCTACCGCGCCATCGCCGAGGAACTGCCGCGCTACCTCAAGGAGTTGAACTTCACCCACGTGGAGTTCATGCCGGTGATGGAGCACCCCTTCGGCGGCTCCTGGGGCTACCAGGTGTCCGGCTACTACGCCCCCACCGCCCGGCTCGGCGGCCCGGACGACTTCCGGTACCTGGTGGACACCCTGCACCGGCACGGCATCGGCGTGATCGTCGACTGGGTGCCCGCGCACTTTCCCAAGGACGGCTTCGCGCTCGCCCGCTTCGACGGCGAACCGCTGTACGAACCCGCCGACCCGCTGCGCGCCGAGCACCCCGACTGGGGGACCCTGGAGTTCGACTACGGCCGCAAGGAGGTGCGCAACTTCCTGGTCGCCAACGCCGTGTACTGGTGCGAGGAGTTCCACGTCGACGGCCTGCGGGTGGACGCCGTCGCCTCGATGCTCTACCTCGACTACTCCCGCGAGGGCGGCGCCTGGACGCCCAACCGGTTCGGCGGCCGGGAGAACCTGGACGCGGCCTCCTTCCTCCAGGAGATGAACGCCACCGTCTACCGGCGCTGCCCGGGCGTGGTGACCGTCGCCGAGGAGTCCACCGCCTGGGACGGGGTCACCCGCCCCACCGACGCCGGCGGCCTCGGCTTCGGGCTGAAGTGGAACATGGGCTGGATGCACGACTCGCTGGTCTACGTCTCCAAGGAGCCGGTGCACCGCAAGTACCACCACAACGAGATCACCTTCTCGATGGTGTACGCCTACTCGGAGAACTACGTCCTGCCGATCTCCCACGACGAGGTGGTCCACGGCAAGCGGGCCCTGGTCTCCAAGATGCCCGGCGACTGGTGGCAGCAGCGCGCCAACCACCGCGCCTACCTGGGCTTCATGTGGTCCCACCCGGGCAAGCAGCTGCTGTTCATGGGGCAGGAGTTCGCCCAGGGCGCGGAGTGGGACCACGAGCAGGGCCCCCAGTGGTGGGTGCTCGACGAGGGGTGGCCGGCCCACCGGGACCACCTCGGGGTGCGCCGGCTGGTCCGCGACCTCAACCGGTGCTACCTCGACACCCCCGCGCTGTGGGAGCTGGACACCGTCCCGGAGGGCTTCCGCTGGCTCGACGGCGGCGCCGCCGAGGACAACCTGCTCTCCTTCGTCCGGTACGCGGCCGACGGCTCGCCGCTCGTCGCGGTCTGCAACTTCTCGCCGGTCGTCCGGCACAGCCACCGGGTCGGCCTGCCCCGGCTGGCGGGCCGCGAGCAGCTGTGGGAGGAGGCGCTGAACACCGACGCCGAGGAGTACGGGGGCAGCGGCGTCGGCAACTCCCACCCGGTCAAGGCCGAGCCGGTGGAGCGGGACGGCCAGCCCCGCTCCGCCGAGCTGGTCCTCCCCCCGCTCGCCACCGTCTGGCTGCGCCCCGCCCGCTGAGGCCCCGGGTGCCCGCCCCGCCGGGCGGCCCCCCGGCGGGACCTCCGCCCCTTGCCGCGAGCCCGCCGTTCTGCTCGCGGACGGTCGTTCGGGGTGCGAAGGTATGGTCGATATGACCACCTTCCGAGACGACGGGACGGAGACACCCACGTGGCGCGCAGCGTGTACGTGACCGGCATCGAGCGGGGGGACGGCCGTCAGGCGGTCGAGCTCGGGGTCATGGAACTGCTCACCCGCCAGGTGGACCGGGTCGGCGTGTTCCGCCCGCTGGTCCACGCCGCCGCGCCCGGGCGGCCCGGCACCGACCACGTGGTCGAGCTGCTGCGCGGCCGCTACCGGATCGACCTGCCGAGCACCGAGCTGTACGGCCTCACCTACGAGGACGCCGCCGCGCTCCAGGCCGCCCGGGGGCAGGACGAGCTGGTCTCCACCCTGGTCGACCGCTTCCACGCGCTGGAGCGACGCTGCCAGGCCGTCCTGGTGCTCGGCACCGACTTCGCCGACACCGGCATCCCCGACGAACTGGCCTTCAACGCCCGGCTCGCCAACGAGTTCGGCGCCGCCGTCCTGCCGGTGGTCGGCGGGCACGGCGAGGACACCGAGACGGTGGTCGCCGAGGTCCGCAACGCCCACCGGGCGTACACCGACCTCGGCTGCGAGACCCTGGCGATGATCGCCAACCGGGTCGCCCCGGGGATCAAGCAGCCGGTCCAGCGCACCCTCACCGAGAAGCTGCCGATCCCCGCCTACGTCATCCCGGAGGAGCCGGCGCTGGCCGCGCCCACCGTCGCGCAGCTGGTCGAGGCGACCGGCGCCGAGGTGCTGCTCGGGGACCCGGCCGGCCTCGCCCGGGACGTGCGCGGCTACGTCTTCGGCGGCGCCATGCTCCCCACCTTCCTGGACGCGCTGACCGAGGGCGCCCTGGTGGTCGCCCCCGGGGACCGCGCCGACCTGGTGATCGGCTCGCTGGCCGCGCACGCCGCCGGCGCCCCGCCGATCGCCGGCGTGCTGCTGACGCTCGGCCTGCACCCCGGCCCCAACGTGATGGCCCTGGCCTCCCGGCTCGCCCCCGGCACCCCGGTCGCGGTCGTCCCCGAGGGCAGCTGGCCGACCGCCGCCCACCTGACCCACATCGAGGGCAAGCTCACCGCGGCCAGCCCCCGGAAGGCCGAGATCGCCCTCGGCCTGTTCGAACTGCACGTCGACACCGCCGAGTTGACCAACCTGATCGAGGTCGGCCGGTCCGAGCGGGTCACCCCGATGATGTTCGAGCACGAGCTGCTGGAACGCGCCCGGGGCGCCCGCCGGCACGTCGTGCTCCCCGAGGGCACCGAGGAGCGGGTGCTGCGCGCGGCCGAGATCCTGCTGCGCCGCAACATCTGCGACCTCACCCTGCTCGGCGACCCGGACGCGGTGCGCCGCACCGCCGCGGCCCACGGCATCGAGCTGCCGCAGGAAGAGCCCGGCGCCGACCGCGCCCAGGTCCGGATCGTCGACCCGGCCACCAGCCCGCTGCGCCGCCAGTTCGCCGAGCTCTACGCCAAGCTGCGCGCCCACAAGGGGATGACCGTCGAACTGGCCCTGGACGTGGTCACCGACGTCTCGTACTTCGGCACCCTGATGGTCCAGGAGGGCATCGCCGACGGCATGGTCTCCGGCGCCGTGCACTCCACCGCCGCCACCATCCGGCCCGCCTTCGAGGTGATCAAGACCTCCCCGGGCGCCTCGATCGTCTCCTCGGTCTTCTTCATGTGCCTGGCCGACAAGGTGCTGGTGTACGGCGACTGCGCGGTCAACCCGGACCCGGACGCCCAGCAGCTGGCCGACATCGCCATCCAGTCGGCCGCCACCGCCGCCCAGTTCGGCGTCGAGCCACGGGTCGCGATGCTCTCCTACTCGACCGGCACCTCCGGCTCCGGAGCGGACGTCGACAAGGTCCGCAAGGCCACCGAGATCGTCCGGGAGCTGCGCCCGGACATCCTGGTCGAGGGCCCGATCCAGTACGACGCGGCGGTGGACGCCCACGTCGCGGCCACCAAGCTGCCGGGCTCCCCGGTGGCCGGGCGGGCCACCGTGCTGATCTTCCCGGACCTCAACACCGGCAACAACACCTACAAGGCGGTCCAGCGCTCGGCCGGCGCGGTCGCGGTCGGCCCGGTGCTCCAGGGGCTGCGCAAGCCCGTCAACGACCTCTCGCGCGGGGCGCTGGTGCAGGACATCGTCAACACCGTCGCGATCACCGCCATCCAGTCGCAGGACCACAAGGGGGCCGAAAGTGAGTGAAGGTACCCGCGTTCTGGTGCTGAACGCCGGCTCCTCGTCGGTGAAGTACCGGCTGATCGACATGCTGGACGGCGCCCGGCTGGCCTCCGGGCTGGTCGAGCGGATCGGCGAGGCCGGCGGACGGCTGGTGCACACCCCGCGCGCCGGCGGGCCGCGCGAGAGCGTCCAGCCCTTCCCGGACCACGCCGCCGCGCTCAAGGCCGTCGCCGACGAGCTGGCCGCCGAAGGCCTCGGGCTGGACTCCCCCGAGCTGGCCGCGATCGGCCACCGGGTGGTGCACGGCGGCCTGCGGTTCACCGAGCCGACCGTGATCACCGACGACGTGGTCCAGGAGATCCGCCGGCTGATCCCGGTCGCCCCGCTGCACAACCCGGCCAACATCACCGGCATCGAGGTGGCCCGCGCGCTGCGCCCCGACCTGCCCCAGGTGGCCGTCTTCGACACCGCCTTCCACGCCTCGATGCCCGAGTACGCGGCCCGCTACGCGATCGACAAGGACGTCGCCGACCGGCACCGGGTGCGCCGCTACGGCTTCCACGGCACCTCGCACCAGTACGTCTCGCGGGCCACCGCCCGGCTGCTCGGCCGGGATCCGGCGGAGCTCAACGTGATCGTGCTGCACCTGGGCAACGGCGCCTCCGCCTCGGCCGTCAGCGGCGGCCGCTGCATCGACACCTCGATGGGCCTCACCCCGCTGGAGGGCCTGGTCATGGGCACCCGGTCGGGTGACATCGACCCCGGCGTGGTGTTCCACCTGCACCGGGTCGGCGGGCTGTCCGTGGACGAGATCGACGACCTGCTCAACCGCCGCAGCGGCCTGCGCGGGCTGTGCGGCGAGAACGACATGCGCGAGATCATGCACCGGGCGGACAACGGGGACCAGGACGCGAAGCTGGCGTTCGACGCGTACGTCCACCGGCTGCGCAAGTACATCGGCGGCTACTACGCGGTGCTCGGCCGGGTGGACGCGATCGCGTTCACCGCGGGCGTCGGGGAGAACGCCGCGCCGGTGCGCGCGGCGGCCACCGCGGGACTGGAGGGACTGGGCATCGCCGTGGACCCGGAGCTGAACTCGGTGCGATCCGGCGAGGCCCGGATCATCTCCCCCGGGTACGCCCGGGTGGCGGTCGCCGTGGTGCCCACCGACGAGGAGCTGGAGATCGCCCGACAGGCCTTCGCGCTGGTGCACCGGGAACGCCGCGAGTCCGAGGACTGATACGGATCCGTCCCACCCCTCGGGACATTTCGTCGGCGATTCCTCCCGGTACATGCCGAATGCGCTTATAACACGAACGGATAGACTGATCCATATGCGCCGAGCGAAAATTGTCTGCACCCTGGGTCCGGCGACGGACTCCTACGAACAGCTGAAGGCCATCGTCGAGGCGGGCATGAACGTCGCCCGACTGAACATGAGCCACGGCAACCACGCGGACCACGAGGAGCGGTACCGCAAGGTCCGCCAGGTCTCGGAGGACACCGGCAAGGCCATCGGCGTCCTGGCCGACCTCCAGGGTCCGAAGATCCGTCTGGCGACCTTCGCCAACGGCCCGGTGACCGTCGACAACGGCGACGAGTTCACCATCACCACCGAGGACGTCCCCGGTGACCAGCACATCTGCGGCACCACCTACAAGGGCCTGCCCGGCGACGTGAAGCCCGGCGACCCGGTCCTGATCAACGACGGCGTCATCGCCCTGGAGGTCGTCAGCGTCGACGGCCCGCGGGTGAAGACCGTGGTCATCGAGGGCGGCGTGCTCTCGAACAACAAGGGCATCAACCTGCCCGGCGCGGCCGTGAACGTGCCCGCCCTGTCCGAGAAGGACAAGGACGACCTGCGCTTCGCGCTGCGCCTGGGCGTCGACATGATCGCCCTGTCCTTCGTCCGCAACGCGGACGACATCAAGGACGTCCACGAGATCATGGACGAGGTCGGCATCCGGGTGCCGGTCATCGCCAAGATCGAGAAGCCGCAGGCCGTCGAGGCCATGGAGGAGATCGTCCTCGCCTTCGACGCCATCATGGTCGCCCGCGGCGACCTGGCCGTGGAGTATCCGCTGGAGCGGGTCCCGCTGGTCCAGAAGCAGCTGGTCACCCTGGCCCGCCGCAACGCCAAGCCGGTCATCGTCGCCACCCAGATGATGGAGTCGATGATCCACGCCTCGCGCCCGACCCGCGCCGAGGTCTCCGACGTCGCCAACGCCATCCTGGACGGCACCGACGCGGTCATGCTGTCCGCCGAGTCGAGCGTCGGCAAGTACCCGGTCGAGACCGTCCGCACCATGAGCCGGATCTGCGAGCGGGCCGAGGAGGAGCTGCTCTCCCAGGGCCTCCAGCCGCTCAACCCGGGCCGCAAGCCGCGCACCCAGGGCGGCTCCGTCGCCCGTGCGGCGTGCGAGCTGGGCGACTTCCTGGACGGCAAGGCACTGGTCGCCTTCACCAAGTCCGGTGACACCGCCCGCCGGCTGTCCCGCTACCGTTCGCCGATCCCGGTGATCGCCTTCACCCCGGACGCCGCCACCCGCAACCAGCTCTCGCTGAGCTGGGGCGTCGAGGCGTACGTGACCGAGCAGGTGGCCACCACCGACGCGATGGTCGCGCAGGTCGACCGGGAGCTGCTGCGGCTGGGCCGGCTCGGCGAGGGCGACACCGTCATCGTCACCGCCGGTGTCCCGGTCGGCATCCCCGGCACCACCAACATGGTGCAGGTGCACCACCTGGGCACCCGGAGCGAGTGAGCCTCCGCCAGTCCTGAACGCGTGGGGCGGTCCTCCCTCGGGAGGGCCGCCCCACGCGTGTCACTCGTCGCTGTACGGGGCGTCGTCGTTGAACAGGTGCATCCCCGGGATGTGCAGGGTGCCGCCGAACTGACCGGCCTGCTTGGCCGTGACGCCGGTCAGCTCCAGGTCCAGCGGGATCGGGACGGAGCCGATCAGGTCGTACAGCCAGCGCGGCAGGGTGTCCGGGGTGAGGGTGATCTCGCCCAGGTCGATCGGGATCGGCAGGCCGAGCACCTTCGAGAGGTGGCCGGACAGCCGCTCGACGTACATGGTGACCTGGCCGTCGCGCATCGTCGAGGTGGAGCCCGGGCGGCCCTGGACGTGAAAGGTCACGCCGTTGCCCTGGAGGGTCGACATGTCGAGGTCGTCGATGTCCACGCTGTCGACCACGAACTTCAGCACGCGCTTGCTGCCGGTCGGGGTCTTCACGTCGTAGACGCCGTGGAAGGCCGCGCCGTGCAGGGCGAGACGGCTGGTCTTCAGCGTCCAGTTCTGCTCCGGGACGACGTGCCCGGGGGCCGCCGCACCGGCGGTCAGGCCGCGGGCGTCCACGTCGCAGTCGGGGTTCTCGGTGGGCGTGGCGGTCGGGGAGGCGTCGGCGCTCGGCGAGGCGTCGGCGGAGGGCGACGCCCCGGTGGACGGCGTGGGCGCGGTGCTCGGCCGGCCGCTCGGGGCGGCGGTGGGCGACGGCTCGTCGGCGGACGGCGTCGTTCCGGCGGTCGGCGCGGCCTGCGGGGCGGGCTGCGCCGGGGTGCCGGGTGCCGCGGGGGTGGTGGGCGCGGTGGCGGGCCCGGTGGTCGGCTCGGTCGCCGGCACACCGGTCGGGCTCGGGCTCTGGCCCGGGCTCTGGCTCTGGCTCGACGGGCTCTTCGGGTCGAACAGCTTGCCCGGACCGCCGAGGAGGTCGTCGACCGGCCTGGCCTGGGCCGTCGCCACGGCGACGGGCGTGCCGGCGGCCGAGGGCTCGACCGGCACGGTGGGCCGCTGGGCGGGCGCGGTGGCGGGCACCCGGGTCGGCACCGAGCCCGGGTCGGTCGAGGGACCGGTCGGGGCCGGGGTGGTCGGGGCCGGAGTGGTCGAGGCCGGGCCCGACGTACCGGCCGGTCCCGGCGGGGGCTCGGGCAGCTCGCTCCTGGGCACCGGCGTCTCCAGCGGCGCCACGTCCGGCACGGTGGCCGGCGCGGTGCCGCAGGGCTTGCCCGCCACCGACTCGGCGACCGCCGGGTGGGGCGTGTAGGCCGCGGCCATCAGCAGCGCGGTCGGCACCGCCGCCATCGCCAGGGCCCGGCCCCTCAGCCGGGCCCGTACGGGCGTGCGCGGGGCCGCGTGCCGGCCGGAGCGCTGCGCGGGACCGGCCGTACCGTCGGCTTGCTCGGCCGGCCCGGTCACCGCGCCTCCTCCTGGTGACCGGTGCCGACCGGCTGCGGGGCGGTGGCGGCGGGTCCGGCGGTCGCCGACTCGGCCGTCGGCCCGTCCGCCGGCTCCGGGATCGGTGCCCAGGAGACCAGCAGCCCGCCGCCGATCAGGCCGGGCAGCAGGGCCAGGCCGAAGCCGGCCAGGTTGGACATCGGCAGCGAGACCAGCGTCAGCAGGATGGTCGCGATGCCCGCGAAGACCCGGACGGCCTGCTGGAACCACCCGGCGAGGCCGAGGGCGATCATCAGCACGCCGATGAGCAGCGAACCGGCACCCGCGGTGGTCGACATCGCGATGGTCAGGCTGCCGAGTTCGAGGTGCGCGTAGGGGAAGTAGAGGATCGGGACGCCGGCGGTCATGGCCAGCAGGCCGCCCCAGAAAGGCCTGGTGCGACGGAACGTGCGGAAGCCCCGCCAGACCGCCCCGAGCGGATTCTGACGGCCGGTCCGGGTTTCGACCGTTGCGCTGGACATGGTGCAGCTCCTCGGCATCGCTACGAGGGGGAATCGACTGGCGTCGAGCCGGGAGCGGCGGAACCCGCCGCCCCCGGCCCACGAGGGACCCGTCCGTCCGGCGTGCCCGTCGGCACGCCGTCAGGCAGGGGTCAGTAGCACTCGTTGTCCGGACCGTCGCCGTTCTTGAGCGACAGGCTCAGGCCGTTGAGCACGAACTTCCCGGCCGAGGTGGCGCGGGCGGACTGCTCGACGTTCTCCAGCGTGGCCGTCTTGGCGGCCTGGGAGAAGCCCGTGGCACCGGTCGGCAGACCCTTGCCACCGCCGGCGGCCGAGACACCCGGGTGGGGGGTCCAGCCCTGGGTCGCCGTGCCGTTGAGGGTGGAGGCGTCCCTGCCGATGTCGATCTGCTCGAAGGTCGCGTCGGCCTTCAGCGACTCCATGTCGATCAGCAGGTTGTCGGCGTGCACGGGGGTGCCGTTGCCGCCGGCCTTCAGCTGGAGGGTGATCTTGCCCAGGCCGAACTTGGTCAGGTCGGTCACCACGGACTGGCACATGTTGGTGATGTCGGCCGAGTCGAACGCCGAGACGGCGACCGGGTGCAGCGTGCCGCCGGCTTCGACGTCGACGGTGCCGAACTGGGCGAAGTTCTTGCCCTCGATGTGGGAGGCCTTCACCTTGAACGGCTGGCCGGAGATGCTGAACGAGGCGGCGAGCGCGCTGTTGGCGATCGAGACGCCGACCATCGCGGTGGCCGCGACGCTCGGCACCATCACCAGGGCGAAGCGCTTCCAGCGGGTCTTGCCATAGGCCTGGGACATGCGAGTCCTCCTTCTAGGACGTACATCTCCGGCTCCCCGGCGGTGTGTTCGGCACCGGTGGGGGACTGGGATGGGAGAGAGCTACGTCCTCGGTAGCGGAGAGCGCCTTGGGCGTCGTCGGACGCGGGAGCGGTCCGCGGACAGCGGCCCTCCCGGCCTGGCACCGGCCGACCTTGCGGGGCGGCGGGCAGGACCGACGACATCGGCGATCACCCCCGAGCGACAACCAGCGACCGCGCAGGGCCGCGCGGCCGGTCGAAGGACAGGAACCGCCGTGGGACCGCGGATACCCCCCTGCCCTCCCTCCCGCCGGCCGGGGCCGGCGGATCACCCGGTGGGGATCCCGCGCTCCGCGAGGCCGACCGGGGTCGGCGGGTGTCGGAGTCTGGGACCGGGCGTGGCCGATCGTGCTTGAATCCCGGGCGAAGCACAAGGGGTTCCTTACTGACGGGTAATGCAACATCAGGTGGAACTGATCATGGAATCGGCCCGAGTTGCACCGTGCGTGACACCCCGGAGGGAACGCGACGGCGGAATCCGCTGGAAACACCAGCGAAACACCCGTGGGCGGTCACACGATGTGACCGCCCACGGGTGAAATCAAGATTTGGTAAACGTCTGACCCGTCGATCGGATTGTCGCCAAATCACCTGACGACACCGCAGGTCAACGGACGTGCCAGGCGACACGCCGGGCGACGTGCCGGGCGACGTGCCGGGCGACGTGCCGGGCGACGTGCCCGACGCGGCCTCAGAACAGCACGCGCGCCAGCGCCGTACGGGCCGCGACGACCCGCGGGTCCTCCGGGCCGATCACCTCGAACAGTTCCAGCAGGCGCACCCGGGCGGCGTTCCGGTCCTCGCCGGCCGTCCGCCCGACGGTGTCCACCAGACGCCCGAAGGCGTCCTCGACGTGACCGCCGACCAGGTCGAGGTCCGCCGCCTGGAGCTGGATCCCGACGTCCTTCGGGGAGGCGGCGGCCGCCGCCCGAACGGCCTGGAGGTCCAGGCCCTCGACCCGCTTCAGCAGCTCGGCCTGGGACAGGCCCAGCCTGGCCTCGGTGTTGCCCGGCTCGTCGGCGAGCACGTTCTCGTAGGCCCGGATCGCGCCGTCCAGGTCACCGGCGTCCAGCGCGTCGTGCGCGGCGGCCAGCGCCGGGTCCTCGGGGCGCTCCGGGGCGGCGGCCGCGGCCTCGCCCGGGGCGGCCGCGACGCCGCCGGCCACGCCGAAGCGCTGCTCGGCGACCAGGATCAGCTGGTCGAGGATCTTGCGAATGTTGGCGGCGCTCTCCGCCCCCTGGAACAGCGGCACCAGCTGGCCGGCCACCACGGCCATCACGGCCGGGATGCCCTGGATGCCGAACTGCTGGGAGAGCAGCGGGTTGGCGTCCACGTCGATCTTGGCGAGCACGAAGCGGCCGGCGTACTCCTCGGCCAGGTCCTCCAGGACCGGGCTGAGCTGCTTGCAGGGCCCGCACCACTCGGCCCAGAAGTCGATGACGACCGGCACCTCGGTGGAGCGCTGGACGACCTCGGCCTCGAAGGTGTCCTCGGTGACGTCGATGACGAGCTGGTGGCCGGCCTGGGCGACGGCAGACCCGTCCGAGTCGGCGGCGGCCGCCTGACGGGCCCGCTCGGCCCGGGCCTGCTCGGCCTTCTGGGCGGCTTCGCCGGCCGCCTTCACTGCGGCGAGGTCGACCGCACCGCGCAGGGCGGCACTGTTGAGACGCGAATTCCGTGGCTGCATGGCACCATCCTCCCCCGTCCGCGCTGCTCGCGGGCACCAACCTCGGGAAAGTCGCCCCGCGCGGGCCGCGCGGTGCGGGTTCCCGGGCGCGGCGCCCCTCCCCCGGTAGCCTGGACGGTTCGGCGCGGATCCCCACCCGCGCCCGCGCCGCTCCCGTCCCACGGGACGCGGCGCCTGGTTGTCACTGCTTTCGCTACGAGTCGTAGCGTAACTGCAGCCGGTGCCCCGCCCGCAAGCCCCACCGGCGGTTCGGGGACGTGACCTGCCCCACTTTCCCGGGGTGCCCGGCTGCCCGAACGGGCGAACAGTCGCTACCGTTACCAGCCCCACCCAAGTTACTTACCAGTAAATCGCAAGGAGGCCCGGTGCCGGCCGCCCAGCCCCCAGGGACCCCGGACAGCCCCGAGAGCCCTGACCGGACGTGCCCGGGGCGGGCCGGCCCGCCCCGGGAGCCCGCGGGCACCGCCCGGGCCAAGGGCCGTCCGCGCAGCGCCGCCGCCGACCGCGCGATCCTCGACGCCACCCGCGAGACCCTGGCCGAACTCGGCTGGGGCGGACTGACCATGGGCCACGTGGCGAGCCGCGCCGGAGTCGCCAAGACCACCCTCTACCGCCGCTGGCCCTCCAAGAACGAGCTGGTGGTGGACGCCGTCGCCAGCCTCTTCGACGAGCTGGTGATGCCCGACCTCGGCAGCCTGCGGTCCGACATCGAGGCCGTGGTCGCCCAGTTCGCCGACCTGCTGGCCCGCCCGGAGACCCAGGCCGCGCTGCTCGCGCTGTTCGCCGAGGGCACCCGCGACCGGCAACTGCGGCGCCGGATCCGCGAGTCCATCGTGGACCCGCAGAAGCGGCTGGTCCGCCAGGGACGGGCGGCCGCCCAGGCGCGCGGCGAGCTGGACGCGGACACCGACGACACGGCGGCCCGCGAGGAGGTCGACATCATCTTCGACACCATCGCGGGCACCGTCGAGCACCGCGTCCTGGTCAGCGGCGAGCCGATCACCCCCGAGTGGACCCGCCGCTTCACCGACCTGCTGCTCGGACCGCTCACCGCCGGCTGACCGGCCCCGGACACGGCGCGGCCGCCCGTACGGGATCCGTACGGGCGGCCGGGCGGCCGGTCTGGCGGTCCGGCGGTCTGGCGGAGGCCGGTCAGAACATCGCGTTCTCCTGGTACGTGCCCCACTCCTGGCGCAGCGCGTCGCAGATCTCGCCCAGCGTCGCCTCGGCGCGCACCGCGTCCAGCATCGGCGGGATCATCGACTCGCCGGAGCGCGCCGCCGCCAGCATGGCGTCCAGCCCGGCCCGGACGGCCGCCTCGTCGCGGGCCGCCTTGCGCTCGCGCAGCACCCGGACCTGCTCCCGCTCGACCTCGTGGCTGACCCGCAGGATCTCCAGCTCGGGGGTGACGCTGCGCGGGTGGCAGTTGACGCCGACCACGCGCTTGTCGCCCTTCTCCACCGACTGCTGGTACTGGAAGGCCGCCTCGGCGATCTCCCCGGTGAACCAGCCCTCCTCGATGCCGCGCAGGATGCCGGAGGTGATCGGGCCGATCTCGTGGTCCTCGCGGCCCTTGTCCAGGATGCGCTGGAAGATCGCCTCGGCCTGCTGCTCGATCCGGTCGGTCAGCGCCTCGACGTACCAGGAACCGCCCAGCGGGTCCGCCACGTTGGCGACGCCGGTCTCCTCCATCAGCACCTGCTGGGTGCGCAGGGCGATCTCGGCGGCCTGCTCGGAGGGCAGCGCCAGGGTCTCGTCCAGGGCGTTGGTGTGCAGCGAGTTGGTGCCGCCGAGCACCGCGGCCAGCGCCTCGACCGCGGTGCGGACCACGTTGTTGTACGGCTGCTGCGCGGTCAGCGAGACGCCGGCGGTCTGGGTGTGGAAGCGCAGCCACTGCGCCTTGTCGGTCTTGGCCCCGAAGTGGTCGCGCATCCAGCGGGCCCAGATCCGGCGCGCGGCGCGGAACTTGGCGATCTCCTCGAAGAAGTCCACGTGCGCGTCGAAGAAGAAGGACAGGCCGGGCGCGAAGACGTCCACGTCCAGGCCGCGGGACAGGCCCAGCTCGACGTAGCCGAAGCCGTCCGCGAGGGTGTAGGCCAGCTCCTGCGCGGCCGTCGCCCCGGCCTCGCGGATGTGGTATCCGGAGACGGACAGCGGCTTGTAGGCGGGGATGCCCTCGGCGCAGTAGGCCATCAGGTCGCCGATCAGGCGCAGGTGCGGCTCGGGGGCGAAGAGCCACTCCTTCTGCGCGATGTACTCCTTGAAGATGTCCGTCTGGAGGGTGCCGTTGAGCACCGCCGGGTCCACGCCCTGGCGCTCGGCGGCGACCAGGTACATGCAGAAGACCGGCACGGCCGGGCCGCTGATCGTCATCGAGGTGGTGACCTCGCCGAGCGGGATGCCGGCGAACAGCACCTCCATGTCGGCGGCCGAGTCGATGGCCACGCCGCAGTGGCCGACCTCGCCGAGCGACTTGGCGTCGTCCGAGTCGTAGCCCATCAGGGTGGGCATGTCGAAGGCCACCGAGAGACCGCCGCCGCCCGCGTCCAGGATCATCCGGTAGCGCTCGTTGGTCTGCTGGGCGTTGCCGAACCCGGCGAACTGGCGGATGGTCCAGGTGCGGCCCCGGTAGCCGGTCGGGTGCAGACCGCGGGTGTACGGGTACTCGCCCGGCCAGCCGATCCGCTCGAAGCCCTCGTGGGCCTGCCCGGCGGGCGGGCCGTAGACCGGCTCGACCTCGTCGCCGGAGAGGGTGGTGAAGTCCGCGTCACGCTTGCGGGCCCTGTCGTACCGCTGCTGCCAGCGCTGCCGGCCGCGCTCGATCTCCTCGGCGTCCATGACCCCGAACTCCGCTCCGTACGGCCGCCACGGCGTGGGCGGCACAGCTAGTAGGACGTCCTACTAATTTACTCGGACGTCCTAGCAGTTGTCGATGGATGCCCGGCGGACACGGAGGAGCGCCCCTCCCCGCGATCGGGGAGGGGCGCTCTCGGAGGCGCGGACGGCCGGACTCAGACCCCGGCCGGCTGGCGGGCGCCGGAGCCCGCCGGAAGCTTCGCGGCGGCCTCGCCGGCCACCTTGCGCTCGAAGACGAAGGAGAGGAAGGGGATGCAGCCCGCCGCCAGGGTGAGCACCAGCCGGCCCAGCGGCCACTTCAGCTTCTGCCCGAGCATGAAGGTCACCACGAAGTAGCCGATGTAGAGGTAGCCGTGCAGCATCGCGACGTACATGGTCACCTCCTTGGCGGTGTCGAATCCGTACTTCGCGACCATGAAGCCGCAGAACACCAGGAGTGCCACGCCGGTCGCGATGGCCAGGGCCCGGTACCAGCCCAGCAGGGGGGTCGCCTTCATGATCTTCCTCGCCTCGCTCGGCAGTGTCGGCCGGTACGCCCGGATCCGGGCACCGCTCACACGAGAGTAGCCGTCCTCACGCCTTCCGCTTCGCAGCCCCCTCGGTCGGCGCCGCCGATCCGGTCGGCGCCGCCCCGGCGGGCTCGGCGCCGACGGGCTCGGCGAAGTCCCCGGCCGCGACCCGCAGCGGGCGGAGCAGGTCGAACACCTGTCGGCACTGCTCGGCGTCGTACTCCTCCAGCCCGAACTCCATCGCCATCAGCTCCCGGGTGGCCTCCTCGACCACCTCGCGGCCGCGCCCGGTGATCGCGGCCAGCACGCCGCGGCCGTCCAGCGGGTTGGGGCGGCGGGCGACCAGGCCGGCCCGCTCCAGCCGGTCGACGGTGTTGGTGACGCTGGTGGGGTGGACCATGAGCCGCTCGCCGATCTTGGACAGCGAGAGCTCCCCGGTCCGGCTGAAGGTCAGCAGCACCAGCGCCTCGTAGCGGGCGAAGGTCAGCCCGTACGGCTTGAGCACCGCGTCCACCCGGGACAGCAGGATCTGGTGGGCGCGCATGATCGAGGTGATCGCCGCCATCGAGGGGACTCCGCCCCAACGGCGGGTCCACAGCTCGTCGGCGCGGGCGATCGGGTCGAAGTCGAGAGCGAGGGGCTTGGCCACCTCCTTACCGTACCGGCGGACGGGACGTGTGCTACCAGCCGTCCCGATGGTGGACAAGTGCAACACGTGGCGGGATCCCGCCAATCGGACGGCCAGGTCCATACCGGGACATTGCGCCGGTGTGAACCGGCGGCAACGCGCTTCCGGCGCACCGGGGTTGGGGGCGGAGCGGCCCGCCGCCGCGTCACCAGGCCTCGGTTCGGGTGGTAACCCGCTGCAAGACCGGGCGATTCGCCCCTTTTGTCCGCTCGTTCACAATCCTTCACCTTGGCGGGACTTGGCCAATTGATGAGCAAGACCTGTCATTTGATTTGCTTGATTGTCATGCTTTCGATCATCCCCGTTCGGTAGCCACCACCCCCACCCACCGGTGGCGAAGCCGCTCCGAACCGCACGGGGACCTGCACGTCAGCGCCCGTTCCGCCCCTCAGGTGCCGTTCCCGGCCCCCGGAGCGCCGCGCGACCGCGCCCACCGCGGTTTCCCGGAAGGACTCGTTCGTGAAGCGAAAGCTCGCCGCAGTCGCCGTACTCTCCGCCACCGCCCTGCTCACCGGTGTCGTCCAGGGCACCGCGGCCATCGCCGCCCCCGCCCCGCACGCCGGTGCCGCCGTCGACCCGATAGCCCTGGCCAACGGCCAGGCCGCCAAGGTGGCGCACGCCCTGGCCCTGGGCGGCAAGGAGCAACTGGTCGCCAAGGACGCCGTGGTGGACGCCGACGGCACCCGCCACCTGCGCTACGAGCGCACCCTCGCCGGCCTGCCCGTCCTGGGCGGCGACCTGGTCGTGCACCAGAAGGCCGACGGCTCGACCACCTCCGTGGACAAGGCCACCGGCGCGAGCCTCGCGCTGCCGAGCCTCACCCCGAAGATCCCCGCCGACCAGGCCGCCGACCAGGCGACCGGCGCCGTGCAGTCCACCGTGGGCATCACCGCCGACAAGGACGAGGCCCCGCTGGCCGCCGTCCACCAGACCGGCAAGGCCGAGCTGGTCGTCTGGGCCGCCGACGGCAACCCGCGCCTGGCGTACCGCACCACGGTCGAGGGCGTGCGCACCGACGGCACCCCGAGCCGTCAGCTGCTGGTCACCGACGCCGCCGGCGGCCAGGTGCTCTCCACCCACGAGCAGGTGCAGACCGCCGCCGGCAGCGGCAAGGGCGTCTTCGTCGGCTCCGTCCCGCTGACCACCACCCAGAGCGGCACCTCCTACCAGCTGAAGGACGCCACCCGCGGCGGCCAGGCCACCTACACCCTGAAGAACAAGACCTCGGGCTCGGGCACGCTGGTCGCCAACACCACCAACAGCTTCGGCAACGGCCTGGCCTCCAACGCGGAGTCCGCCGCCGTGGACGCCCAGTACGGCGCGGCGGTGACCTGGGACTTCTACAAGAACACCTTCGGCCGCAACGGCATCAAGAACAACGGCGTCGGCGCCGCCAGCCGGGTCCACTACGGCAGCAACTACGTCAACGCGTTCTGGGACGACACCTGCTTCTGCATGACCTACGGCGACGGCGCGAGCAACACCCACCCGCTCACCGAACTCGACGTGGCCGGCCACGAGATGAGCCACGGCGTCACCTCCGCCACCGCCAACCTCAACTACTCCGGCGAGTCCGGCGGCCTCAACGAGGCCACCTCGGACATCTTCGGCACCATGGTCGAGTTCTACGCCAACCTGCCCTCCAACCCGCCGAACTACCTGATCGGCGAGCTCATCAACATCAACGGCAACGGCACGCCGCTGCGCTACATGGACAAGCCCTCCAAGGACGGCGCCTCGGCCGACTCCTGGTCCTCCACGGTCGGCAGCAAGGACGTCCACTACTCGTCCGGCGTCGCCAACCACTTCTTCTACCTGCTCGCCGAGGGCAGCGGCGCGAAGACCGTCAACGGCTTCAGCTACAACAGCCCGACCTCCAACGGCTCGTCGATCGCCGGCATCGGCCGGGACAAGGCCGCGCAGATCTGGTACCGCGCGCTGACCGTCTACATGACCTCCAGCACCAACTACGCGGGCGCCCGCACCGCGACCCTGAAGGCCGCCTCCGACCTGTACGGCGCCACCAGCACCGAGTACAGCACGGTCGCGGCCGCCTGGAGCGGGGTCAACGTCAACTGACGCACCGCACCGGCGCATCGGACGCCCGGGGCCTCCGGCGGGAGGGCCCGGGCGTCGTGCGCCGCAGTCGCTGTCAAGCCCGTTCGGCTGGCGGGCTCCCGCCAGGGGAACGAACCGCCGGAAAGCGGGCAACGGGCGGCAACCGAACCATTCTTACCGGGATTTGGCGGTTCCTTGCCAATCCCGGGAGGCGGCCTGTCCATCCCTGCAAACGATTGTCATGCTTCTGACCAAGTCCCGTCCAACCCTTCGCCGCCCCACCCGATTCCGGCGGAGGGTCAGGAACCGCACGGGACGGCACGTCCGCGCCCTACCGCCCCCAAAGCGCCAACCCCGGCGCCCCGGTACGCGGCGCACCCGCACGCACCCGCGGGTCTCGTGGAAGGAACCCCCGTACGTGAAGCGAAAGCTGACTGTCGGAGCCGTACTCTCCGCCACCGCCCTGCTGGCCGGCGTCGTCCAGATCGCCGCCGCCCCCGCCCAGGCCGCCACCCCCTCGCCCGCGCAGCAGCAGTCCGCGCTGCTCGCGCTGGCCTCCGGCCAGAGCGCCCCGGTCGCCCAGGCCCTCACCCTCGGCGGCCAGGAGAAGCTGGTCCCCAAGGACGTGGTGGTGGACCAGGACGGCACCCGCCACCTGCGCTACGACCGGACCTACGCGGGCCTGCCGGTGATCGGCGGCGACCTGGTCGTCCACCAGAAGGCCGACGGCGCGGTGAAGTCCGTCGACCGGGCCTTCGCCGGGCAGCTCTCGGTGCCCAGCCTGACCCCGGGCCTCGCCGCGCCCCAGGCCGCCGAGCGGGCCACCGCCGCGGTGCGGGCGACGGTCGGCCTCACCGCCGACCAGGACCAGGCGGCGCTCAGCCGGGTCGACCGTGCCGGCACCCCCGAGCTGGTCGTCTGGGCCGCCGACGGCACCCCGCGGCTCGCCCACCGCACGGTGGTCGAGGGCCAGCGGGCGGACGGCACCCCGAGCCGCCAGGAGGTGGTCACCGACGCCGCCACCGGCAAGGTGCTCTCCACCGACGAGAAGGTGCAGACCGCGACCGGCACCGGCAAGGGCGTCAACGTCGGCTCCGTCACGCTGACCACCACCCAGAGCGGCACCTCCTACCAGCTGAAGGACGCCTCGCGGGGCAACCAGTCCACCACGGACCTGAAGGGCGGCACCTCGGGCAGCGGAACGCTCTTCGCCAACACCACCAACAGCTTCGGCAACGGCCTGGCCTCCAACCGCGAATCCGCGGCCGTGGACGCCCAGTTCGGCGCGGCGGCCACCTGGGACTACTACAAGAACACCTTCGGCCGCAACGGCATCAAGAACAACGGCGTCGGTGCCGCGAGCCGGGTGCACTACAGCACCAACTACGTCAACGCGTTCTGGGACGACTCCTGCTTCTGCATGACGTACGGCGACGGCTCCGGCAACGCCAACCCGCTGACCGCCCTCGACGTCTCCGGCCACGAGATGAGCCACGGCGTCACCTCGGCCACCGCTGGCCTGATCTACTCCGGCGAGTCCGGCGGCCTCAACGAGGCCACCTCGGACATCTTCGGCACCATGGTCGAGTGGTCGGCCAACCTGGCCGCCGACCCCGGGGACTACCTGATCGGCGAGAAGCTCAACATCAACGGCAACGGCACGCCGCTGCGCTACATGGACAAGCCCTCCAAGGACGGCGCCTCGGCCGACTACTGGTCCTCGACCGTCGGCAACAAGGACGTCCACTACTCCTCGGGCGTCGCGAACCACTTCTTCTTCCTGCTGGCCGAGGGCAGCGGCGCGAAGGTGATCAACGGGGTCAGCTACAACAGCCCGACCTCCAACGGCTCGACGATCACCGGCATCGGCCGGACCAAGGCGGCCGCGATCTGGTACCGCGCGCTGACCGTCTACATGACCTCCACCACCAACTACAAGGCCGCCCGCACCGCGACCCTGAAGGCCGCCTCCGACCTGTACGGCGCCACCAGCACCGAGTACAACACGGTCGCGGCCGCCTGGAGCGGGGTCAGCGTCAACTGACGCACCGCACCGGCGCGAGCACCGGCCGGACCCGCACCGCCGGCATGAGCGGCACCGCCGGCAGGAGCGGCACGAGCCACCCCCGGTAAGAAACGGCGACAGGCTGCCACGGCCCTTTGGGAGAGGAGGCCGTGGCAGCCTGTCGACCGTCCACGAGGAAGCCGGGGATCAGGCGGCGGCGGGCTTCAGCTCGCCCCGCTCCTCCTTGGCCAGCATCCGCTCGGCGAAGAAGCCGCCGGTGGGCAGCACCGCGAGCACGAGCATCAGGACGCCGCGCTTGGCGTCCCACTTCTGCGCCTGCCAGGCCTGGATCCAGAAGACCACGTACAGGACGAACAGGACCCCGTGGACCATGCCCATCACCGGGACGGCGTCGAACGAGGTGGTCCGCTTCAGCACCGAGCAGATCAGCAGCAGGATGAAGGAGACCCCTTCGGGGCCGGAGACCAGGCGCAGGCGGTGGACGGCGCTGCTGTTCACGATGGATACCTCAATACGTGGGGTCGGAGGCGCGGCACGCTTGTGAAGCAACTCACAAGCCTTCCGGCCATTATCACCGAGCGCACGCGCGGCCCCCTGGCCGGGGGTGGCCTCCGTGCCCGATCTCACAGCGCCTCGGGCCCCCTGTCACAGCTGTGTTCCGGAACGCCACCGAGCGCGACCGCCCGTCCGCGGGAACCCCTATCCTGCTGCCCCGCGCACCCATCGATCCGGGTGCCGGACGCAGCACACCACGGGGGTAGACACCGCATGTTCACACTCGACTGGGACCGCAGGACCTGCGCCAGGCGCGGCCACATCACCTACGCGCCGGCGGAGCCCGAGCTGGCCTCCCGGTTGCACGCCTCGACCGCGCTCGGCGACGCCTGGCGCTGCCTGCGCTGCGGCGACTTCGCGCTGGGCGCCCCGCACGGCTCCGGCCCGGCCGACGAGGCGCCGCTGGTGCCGCGCGGCAAGGCGCTGCGGGACCTCTTCATCCTGCGCTTCCTGGCCGTCGAGCGGGTGCTGCGCGGACTGCTGATCATCCTGATCGCCTGGGCCGTGTGGAAGTTCTCCAACAGCCAGGACGCGGTGCACCGGGTCTTCGACGAGAACCTCACGATCTTCCGGCCGGTCACCGAGCACTTCCACTGGGACCTCGAACACGCCCCGATCGTCGAGACGATCCGCAAGACCTTCGACTTCAAGAAGAGCACCCTGCTGATCGTCGCGGGCGCGCTGCTCGCCTACGCGGTGATCGAGATCGTCGAGGCGGTCGGCCTGTGGCTGAACAAGCGCTGGGCCGAGTACCTGACGGTGGTCGCCACCGCGGCCTTCCTGCCGCTGGAGGGCTACGAGCTGAGCCACCACGTCAGCGCGCTGAAGATCTGCACCCTGGTGCTGAACATCGCGGCGGTGCTCTGGATCATGCTCTCCAAGCGGCTGTTCGGGCTGCGCGGCGGCGTGGTCGCCTTCGAGGCGGAGCGCCACTCGGCCTCGCTGCTGGAGGTCGAGGAGGCGGCCGGCACCGTTCCGCACCCCGGGCAGGGGGCTCACTCCCGGGCCTGAGCGAGGGCGCACGCTCCGGCGCGACCAGGGGCGCACGCTCCGGCGTGGGCCGCGCGTTTGTCGCAGCCCCGTACCAGTCACCCCGCGCACCCTCCCCGGACCACCTCCGCAGCGACTAGATTGCGGCCGTGGCACAGTTCAGACTCCAGGGATCGCGGGTGCTCGCCGTCGAGTTGGGCGGGGACGCCGTCAAGGCGAGACACGGCTCGATGGTCGCCTACACCGGGCAGATGACGTTCAAGAAGCTCACCGGCGGCGGGGACGGCCTGCGCGGCATGGTCACCCGCCGGCTGACCGGCGAGAAGATGACGGTCATGGAGGTCAAGGGTCAGGGCACCTGCTACTTCGCGGACAAGGCCACCGAGATCAGTCTGGTCCGGCTGAACGGCGAGACGCTGTACGTCGAGTCGGACAACCTGCTCTGCACCGAGTCCGCCCTGCACACCGGCACCACCTTCACCGGACTGAACGGCATGTCCTCCGGCAACGGCCTGTTCACCACCAAGGTGGAGGGCCACGGCTGGGCGGCGCTCACCTCGCACGGCCCGGCCGTCATCCTGCGGGTGGACAAGAGCATGCCGCTGCGGGTGGACCCGGGCGCGTACGTGGCGCACACCGGCACCCTGCACCGCAGCCTGAAGTCCGGCGCGGGCTGGACCACGGTGATCGGCGAGGGCGGCGGCGAGGCCGTCCAGATCGAGTTCACCGGCGAGGGCCTGGTCTACGTCCAGCCCTCCGAGAGGGTCACCATCGGGGGCGACGTCTGATGGGCTTCACGAAGATCAACGGAAAGATGGTCGAGGCCCAGGTGGTGCCCGGGCAGCGGCTGTTCAGCCAGCGCGGCGCGATGCTCGCCTACAGCGGCGACGTCCGCTTCACGCCGAACATCACCGGCGGGCAGGGCGGCGTGATGTCGATGATCGGCCGGCGGGTGGCCAACGAGGACACCCCGCTGATGACCGTCGAGGGCCAGGGCCGGGTGATGTTCGGCCACGGCGGCCACCACGTCCACGTGATCGACCTGTTCGGCGACACCCTGTTCGTCGAGGCGGACCGGCTGCTCGCCTTCGAGGGCACGCTGCGCCAGTCCACCATGTTCATGGGCTCGCAGGGCGGGGTGATGGGCATGGTCCGCGGCCAGGTCACCGGGCAGGGACTGTTCACCACCAGGCTGGAGGGCCAGGGGTCGGTCGCGGTGATGGCCCACGGCGGCGTCTTCGAGCTGCCGATCACCCCCGGCCAGTCGGTGCACGTCGACCCGCAGGCGTACGTGGCCCACCGCGGCGACGTGCGCAACAAGCTCTCCACCGCGATCGGCTGGCGCGAGATGATCGGCCGCGGCTCGGGCGAGGCGTTCCAGCTGGAACTGTCCGGGCAGGGCGCGGTGTACGTCCAGGCGAGCGAGGAGAAGCTCTGATGTCCTACCCGCCGCAGCCCCCGTACGGCTCGCCGCACGACCAGCCGACCCAGCCCGGCTTCGCCGTCCCGCCCGTACCGCCGAACTACGGCCCACCGCAGGGCTATCCACCGCCCCCGTCCCAGGGCTACCCGCCGCCCCCGCCGCCGCCCGGCTACCAGCCTCCACCGGCCCG
Source organism: Kitasatospora sp. NPDC056651 (assembly GCF_042792155.1). Taxonomy (NCBI): domain Bacteria; kingdom Bacillati; phylum Actinomycetota; class Actinomycetes; order Kitasatosporales; family Streptomycetaceae; genus Kitasatospora; species Kitasatospora sp. NPDC056651. The sequence goes on from NZ_JBHTWX010000096.1 coordinate 32,524, forward strand.
GCCCCACCCCCAGCAGCCCCCGCCGCCGCCCCGGCAACAGCCGTACGCCCAGGAGCAGTTCGGCGGCCCGGTGGCCCCGCTGCCGACCGGCCACGGCGGCACCGGGCCGGTGGTGTGGGACGCCCACAGCCTGCCGGCCGGCGACAACGTCAACCCGTACGCCTTCTCGGTCGAGCTGAACGGCTCGTACTTCCTCCAGAAGGGCAAGATGGTCGCCTACTACGGCGACATCGGCTTCAGGGGCGTCGGCGCCGGGGCGATCGACCGGATGCTCGGGCAGCACTTCAACTCGCCGATGCACGCGTCGGACTGGGTGGTCGCCGAGGGCCGCGGCAAGCTGCTGCTGGCCGACCGGGCGTTCGACCTCAACTCGTACGACCTGGACGACGGCAACCTGACCGTCCGCTCCGGCAACCTGCTGGCCTTCGACCCGTCGCTGCGGCTCAAGCAGTCGATCATCCCGGGCTTCCTCACCCTGCTCGGCACCGGCCGCTTCGTCGCCGCCTCCAACGGACCGGTGCACTTCGTCGAGCCGCCGATCCGGGTGGACCCGCAGGCGCTGGTCGGCTGGGCGGACTGCCCGGCGCCGTGCCACCACTACGACCACGACTACATGAACGGGCTGATCGGCGGCCTGCGCCGGCTGACCGGTTTCGGCGGGGCCTCCGGCGAGGAGCACCAGTTCGAGTTCGTCGGCGCCGGCCAGGTGCTGCTGCAGTCGAGCGAGAAGCTGATGGCGGAGCGGTCGGTCGGCCAGGTCGACGCCGAGGCGGGCGTGCCGGTCGGCGGGGTGCCGTCCCAGCCGGCCGCGCAGGGCGGCGGGAATCCGAACCTGCCGGGCCTCGGTAACCTGGGCGACCTCGGTCGACGTTTCGGCCTGTAAACTTGTACAAGATTGAACTAAATCGGGTATGCTAGGGGCATGGATACGCACACGATCGACACTGCGGACACCCCTTCGCCGCAGCCCGAGGAGGAGACCCCCTGGCTGTCCGCCAGGGAGCAGCGGATGTGGCGCGCCCATCTGGAGGTCGCCAAGCTGCTGGACTACCAGCTCAGCCGTGAACTCCAGCCGCACAACCTGGCCATCAACGACTACGAAATCCTGGTCGTCCTCTCCGAGGCCCCGGACCGCCGGATGCGGATGACCGACCTCGCGACCGCCACCCTCCAGTCGAAGAGCCGCCTCTCCCACCAGATCACCCGGATGGAGAGCGCCGGCCTGGTGCTCCGCCAGGAGTGCCCCGGCGACCGCCGCGGCCTCTACGCCCACCTCACCGAGCAGGGCTGGGAGACCATGCAGCGGGTCGCCCCGGACCACGTGCGCAGCGTCCGCGCCCACTTCATCGACCGGTTCACCCCGGAACAGCTGGACGCCATGTACGAGGCCCTCGCCCCGATCGCCGAACACCTCCGCGGCCTCCGCGGCCGCCCGTAACGCGAACCCGGCCCCGCCCCCGCCCCGCCGCGACCCGTTCACGGCGGGGCGGACCGCTGGTCCGGGTTCCGCCGCTCCTGCGGGGGAAGTCGGCCGGGCCGACCTCCCCCGCAGGGGCGCGGCTCCGGCTCAGCCCGTGGTCAGACCGGCGACGAGTTCGTCGGCGGCGCCGTACGGGTCGAGGCCGCCGTCGGCGACCCGCTCGGCCAGGGCGGCGAGGTGCCGGTCGCCGCGCAGGTCACCGATCCGGGCGCGCAGTTCGGCCAGGGCGATCGCCTCGATCTCCTGGGCGGCCCGGCGGCGGCGGCGCGCGGCCAGCTCCCCGTGCTCCTCCAGCCAGGCGCGGTGCTTCTCCAGCGCCTCGACCACCTCGTCCACGCCCTCGCCGCGCGCCGCGACGGTCTTGACGATCGGCGGGCGCCAGTCCCCCGGCTCCCGGGCCTCGCCGAGGCCCAGCATGTGGTTGAGCTCCCGCGCGGTGGCGTCGGCACCGTCCCGGTCGGCCTTGTTGACCACGAAGACGTCGCCGATCTCCAGGATCCCGGCCTTGGCCGCCTGGATGCCGTCGCCCATCCCCGGGGCCAGCAGCACCACGGTGGTGTCGGCCTGGGCGGCGACCTCCACCTCGGACTGGCCCACCCCGACGGTCTCGACCAGGATCACGTCGCAGCCGGCCGCGTCCAGCACCCGCAGCGCCTGCGGCGCCGCCCAGGACAGCCCGCCGAGGTGGCCGCGGGTGGCCATCGAGCGGATGAACACCTCGGAGTCGGTGGCGTGGTCCTGCATCCGGACCCGGTCGCCCAGCAGCGCGCCGCCGGAGAACGGCGAGGACGGGTCGACGGCCAGCACCCCGACCCGCTTGCCGAGCCTCCGGTAGGCGGAGACCAGCGCCGAGGTGGAGGTGGACTTGCCGACCCCGGGCGAGCCGGTCAGGCCCACCGTGTACGCCCGCCCGGTGTACGGCGCGAGCGCGGCCATCGCCTCCCGCAGCTGCGGCGCGGTGTTCTCGACCAGCGTGATCAGCCGGGCGACCGCCCGCGGCCGGCCCTCCCGGGCCTGCTCGACCAGCGTGGCGACATCGATCATCAGGAGCTCCTTGCGCGGATGCCGAAGGGGCTGCGG
>NZ_JBHTWX010000097.1:0-19325 GCF_042792155.1 Kitasatospora sp. NPDC056651
CCGCCGTGTCGGCCCGGTCAGGACCCCGGGCCCTCCTCGTCCCGCGGTGCCGGAGCGCCCTGCCGCAGCCGGCCTGCCGGCGCCGGCGGGGCGGCCGCGGTCCAGTAGGCCCGGTCCTCCGGGCGGCGCCCGCGCAGGTCCTCCCGGACCTCGCCGGCCAGCCGGCGGGTGTCGCGGCGGTTCATGGTGGCGCCGATACCGGCGCCGACCAGCAGCGGGGTCACCGCCGGCAGATGGCGCAGCGAGCTGCGGGTCAGCCGGTGGCCGACCTGCCGGCGCACCTCCGAGCCGATCGCCAGCGCGGCGAAGCCCGCCGGGCGGACCAGCAGGCCCGCGTCGATCCCCCGCCGGTTGGCCCAGGCCCCGAGGTAGGCACCGGCCCGCTGGGTGGCGGTGCCCTGCGCCGGGGTGCCGTAGACCTCGTGCAACTCGGCGATCAGCTTGACCTCCAGGGCCGCCACCGCGAGCGTCTCCGCCGCGATCTCCACCGGCATCGCGGGTGGCACCGGCAGCATCGCCGCCGCGCCGACGCCCGCGCCGAGCGCGCCGGAGGCCCGGACGGCTCCGGCGACCAGCCGGTCGGCCAGCTCCTCCGGGAAGGCCGCGTCCGGGTGCTGCGCCCGCAGGGTGGCGAGGTCGCGCACCGGAATCCGCGGCGCGGCCTGCACCAGCTGTTCGGTCAGTGCCTTGCCGCCGTACGCGGCGCCCTTGGCGGCTCCCCTGGCGGCGGCGCGGCCGCCGTGGCCGATCAGCCGGGCGGTGTGCAGCACCACGGCCCGGCCGCGGCCGCGCTGCTTCGCCGCGTACTCGGCGACCGGGCCACGGCCGATCGGCTGCTCGGACTCCTCGACCAGTTCGGCGAGCCGCTCGGTGAGGTCGGACGCGGCCACCTCGGACCCGGCCGAGCCGGAAGCGGCCGGCCCGGGCCCGGCCGAGCCGGATTCTGGCGGCCCGGGCGGCGTCGGACCCGGCGGCGTCGGACCCGGCTCGGCTGATGGCCGGGAGCGGCCCGGCCTGCGGAAGACTGCCATGGGAATCCGGTACCCCTTTCGCGAGGGCTTTCGCGACGACGCCACGGCCCGGGCCGGCTACTCGGCGACCTCCACCCCGCGCCAGAAGGCCACCCGGTCGCGCACGTGCTCGGCCTCGGGCTTCGGGTCGGCGTAGAACCAGGCGGCGTCCGGGTTGGTCCGCCCGTCCACCTCCAGGGTGTGGTAGCCCGCGGTGCCCTTCCAGGGGCACACCGTGGTGGTCTCCGAGGGCCGCAGGTACTCGCTGCGCACCGCCTCGGCCGGGAAGTAGTGGTTGCCCTCGACGACGACGGTGTCGTCGCTCTCGGCGATGACGACGCCCCGCCAACTCGCTGTGGTCATAGGGAGATTGTGCCTGACGCGGGCGCGGTGCGCCCGGGGGTCGCGGGCACCGGCCCGGCGGTCAGGGCAGCGGGTGGGCGTGCACCGGCAGGTGCGGGTTCTGGTGCCCGCCACTGGCGAGCATCCGGACCTCCCCGGCGTCGCTGATCTCGGCCCGGACGATCCCGGTCTCGTCCTGGTACACCGGGTGTCCGCCCGGGCCGGTGGCGTCGGTCCGGGTGACCTCCACGACGTCCTGCGGCGCCTGGGCGCCCGGCGCGCCGGGGAAGGTGAGGAGGTAGCGCTCGGCGGGGTTCATCACCTGCTCCTGTCTGTCCGGCCGGACAGGACCTAGCCGACGGCTTCGGCCGGCTCGGCGGCCCGGACGTGCGAGCCACGGACCTCCAGCTCGGCGAGCAGCCGGGCGGTGGCCTCCGCGACCGCGTCCACGGCCCGGTCGAAGGCCTCCCGGTTGTGCGCCGCCGGGGCACGGAAGCCGGACACCTTCCGGACGTACTGGAGCGCGGCGGCGTGGAAGTCCTCCTCGTCGGCGTCGGGCGTCACGGGGGGTCGCAGCGTCTTGATGTTGCGGCACATGCCCCCAGTCTCGCGCGCGGGAGCCGTGTCGGCGACCCCCTTCCGGTCGGACTCACGTCACGCGCACCTCACGCACACCTCACAGGGCCGTCATCCGACCGGATTAGGATGCTGGACGAACGAATTCATCCCGCCGCGCGCTCCCCCGGTCCGTCGGCATCACTCCGGAGTCACCCCCTTGCCTCTCGCGCTGCTCGCGCTGGCCGTCACCGCGTTCGCCATCGGAACCACCGAATTCGCCGCCATGGGGCTGCTCCCCCAGGTCGCCGACAGCCTCCACGTCTCCATCCCGCAGGCGGGCTGGCTGATCTCGGCGTACGCCCTGGGGGTGGTGGTCGGTGCGCCGCTGCTCACCGCGCTGGCCGCCGGGCGGCCGCGCAAGGCGGTGCTGGTGGCGCTGGCCGGACTGTTCGCGACCGGCAACCTGCTGTGCGCGATGGCGCCGGACTTCTGGACGCTGGCCGCCGCGCGGCTGGTCACCGGGCTGCCGCACGGCGCCTTCTTCGGGGCGGGCGCGGTCGCGGCGGCCGAACTGGTCGCACCGGACCGGCGGGCCCGGGCGGTGGCCGTGATGTTCTCCGGGCTGACCGTCGCCAACATCGTCGGCGTCCCGGCCGCCACCCTGCTCGGCCAGCACCTGGGCTGGCGGGCGACCATGCTGGTGGTCGTGGTCATCGCGGCCGCCGGGACGCTCGCCATCGCCCGGCTGGTGCCCGCTCTCCCCTCCCCCGCCCAGTCCGGGATCCGGCACGAACTGAGCGCGTTCCGCAGCGGGCAGCTCTGGCTGGCGCTGGCCACCGTGGTGTTCGGCTGCGGCGGTTTCTTCGCGTGCTACAGCTACATCGCGCCGCTGCTCACCGAGGTCTCCGGGTACGCCACCGGCTCGGTGACCCTGGTGCTGGCGCTGTTCGGGGTCGGCATGACGATCGGCAACGTGCTGGGCGGGTTCGCCGCCGACCGGGCGCTGCGCCCCACCGTCTGTGCGGCCTTCGTGCTGCTCTCCGCGACCCTGGCGCTGTTCGCCGTGACCGCGCACGCCCGCTGGTCGGCGGCCGTCACGGTGGTGCTGATCGGGCTGTTCGGCTTCGCGATCGTGCCGGCCGTTCAGACCCTGGTGCTCCAGAAGGCGCGCAGCGCGCCGACCCTGGCCTCGGCGACGGTCCAGGGCGCCTTCAACCTGGCCAACGCCCAGGGCGCGTACTTCGGCGGGGCGGCGCTGGCGGCCGGGCTCGGCTGGACCTCTCCGACGCTGGTCGGCGCGGGCCTGGCCGCTTCCGGCGCGGTGGTCGCGGTGCTCGCCTGGGCCGCCGACCGGCGCCGGCCCGCCCCGGTCGCGGTGGAACCGGCGGCGGACTCGGCGGCAACGGCGGTGAGCACCGTCTAGGACCGGGAAGGGCCTGGACCTCCCGGTCAGATCTCCCGGTGGGCCTCGGCGAGCAGCTGGTAGCCGGCGCCGTTGGCCTTGATGCCCGCCTTCTCGTCCTCGGTCAGCTCGCGGCGGACCCTGGCCGGGACGCCGGCGACCAGCGAGCCGGGCGGGACGGCCATGCCCTGCGGCACCACCGCGCCGGCCGCGACCAGCGATCCGGTGCCGATCCGGGCGCCGTTGAGCACGGTGGCGTTCATGCCCACCAGCACGTCGTCCTCGACCGTGCAGCCGTGCAGCACGGCGTTGTGGCCGACCGAGATCCGCTCGCCGACCACCAGCGGGAAGCCCGGGTCGGCGTGCAGGGTGCAGTTGTCCTGGATGTTGCTGCCCGCGCCGACGGTGATCGACTCGGCGTCGCCGCGCAGCACCGCGCCGTACCAGACGCTCGCTCCGGCCGCGACCGTCACGTCCCCGACCACGACCGCGTTCGGCGCCACGAAGGCGCCCGGGTCGACGGCGGGCACCTTTCCCCCGACTGCGGCGATCAGCGGCTCTGCCATGGCTCGTCCTCCTGGTGACGGTGTGGGCCTGCTACCGCCGGTCAGCGTAGGGGGTCGGTCACGGCGCCGTGTGGGCGAGGGCGGGTTCGGTGGATCCGGCCCGCACGCCGCACAGGGCGGTCTCGGTCACCTTGCGCCAGGCGGCGCTGGCGGTGGCCTGGTCCGGGGTGTCCTGGTCCGGAGTGTCGTAGAACGTGGTGTTCGCGGCGAACTCGCGCTTGCCGTCCGGGGAGGCCAGCATCATGGTGCTGTAGCCGGGAATGCCGCCGGCGTGGCCCCAGAACGGGCCGCACGGGGTGTCCAGGCGCTGGAGGCCGAGGCCGTACGTCTGTCCCTCGCCGTGGGTGGTGGTCTCCTTCATCGCGGCGAGTTCGGCCGGGCGCAGCAGGCGGCCGCCGAGCAGGGCGTCGAGGAAGGCGGTCAGGTCGGTGGTGGTGGAGATGCCGCCCCCGGCGGAGCCGGCCATGGAGGGGTTGAGCACGGTGACGTCGACCGGTCCGGTGGCGGTCTTGACGTAGGCGTGAGCGTGCGGGCCCGGGATGGACGGGAGGTCGCCGGGCATCCAGGTGTTCGTGAGCCGGAGCGGGCGGATGATCCGGCGGGTGACCTCGTCGTTCCAGCTGTGGCCGGTGAGCTTCTCGATGATCATCCCGATCAGGATGTAGTTGGTGTTGGAGTACTGCCAGTCCTGGCCGGGAGCGAAGGCCGGCGGGTACTTGTCGGCGATGTCCACCAGGTCCCGCAGGCGGTAGGACTTGTAGCGGCCGCCGGTCAGCCACTGGTCGGAGAACCCGAAGGCCGGGTCCTGGGTGTAGTCGGCGACGCCGCTGGTGTGGTTCAGCAGCTGCCGGACGGTGATCCCGGCGCTGTTCGGGACGATTCCCGGCAGCAGGGACTCCAGGCGGTCGTCGAGGCCCAGCCGGCGCTCGCCGACGAGCTGGAGCAGCGTGGTGGAGACGAAGGTCTTGGTGGCGCTGCCGATCCGGAAGGCACCGCGCGGGTCGGCGGGTGCGCCGGTGGCGAGATCGGCGACGCCGGTGGCGTTGCTCCAGACCAGCCGGCCGTCCTCACGGACCGCGCCGAGCGCGGAGGTCGAGTAGCCGGGGCCGGTCATCCCGGCGAGGGCCGCGTCGGCGGCCTGCCAGTCGGCCTGCCGCGCCGGGGCGCCGACGGCGGCGGCCGGAGGGGCGGCGGGCAGGGCGGCGGCGGCCGGGGCGAGCGCGGCGAGCAGGCCTGCGCCGACGGCGGCCGTGACGGCGAGGCGCAGGGCCGGACGGCGGCGCCCGGTGGCCGCTGCGGGGCGGGCTGCGTTCGGGGCGGTCCGGATGGTCGGGTCGGCGGTCATGCCGGCCTCCCTGTTCTTGGTTTCGGCGAGGTCAACCAGCTTGTCGACCAGGTGTTCTGACACTCTGCCAAGTGCCTGGCGACCGTCACCGGCCCGTGGGAGGAGTCGGCCCCCGAACGGACCCGGAGCCGCACCCCGACCGGTCTCGGGGTACGGCTCCGGCATCGTTCGGGGTACGGGCGTCAGCCGAGCGGGGCCTTGGTGCGCAGAACCTCCAGGAAGGCCCGCAGCCAGGCCGGGTGGTCGGGCCAGGCGCGGGCCGAGACGACCACGCCGTCCACCACCGCCTCGCCGTCGACGAACTCGGCGCCCGCCGCCTTGATGTCGGGCGCCAGGGCCGGGTAGGCGGCGGTGCGGCGGCCGTCCAGCAGGCCGGCCGCGGCGGTGATCAGCGGGCCGTGGCAGATCTGGGCGACGGGCTTGTCCTCGGCGAAGAAGTGCCGGGCGATCCGCTGCACGTCGGGGTCGTTGCGCAGGTACTCGGGGGCGCGGCCGCCGGGGATGACGAGGGCCGCGTAGTCGGCCGGGTCGACGTCGGCGAAGGCGAGGTCGGCGGGCCAGGTGTAGCCGGGCGCCTCGGTGTAGGTGTCGAACCCCTCGACGAAGTCGTGCACCACGAACCGGAGGCGCTTCTTGGTCGGGGCGGCGATGTCGACCTGGTAGCCCTCCTCGCGAAGCCGCTGGTAGGGGTAGAACACCTCCAGTGATTCGGCGGCGTCCCCGGTGACGAGCAGGATCTTCGATGTCATCGCCGACATCCCTCCACGTGGTCTTGCCTCAGGTCGGTTACGGGCGCCGGACGGTCGCGAACGGGCCGGGCCCGGTCCAACCTCCCGTACCGGCCGCACCGCTGGCAACGGGGCGCACCGGGCGTACAACGGCGCATACGGAGGCGTGCGCGCCGGTTGCGGGGAGTGCGCGCCGGTAGACCGCCCGACTGCGGGGGCCGGCCGCCCTCGCCCTAGACTCCTGCTGCCCACGACCGTCCTGCCCCGGAGGAGCCCATGCCGGACCGCACCACCCATCTCGTCCTCCCCGGCTACGGGAATTCCGGCCCCGAGCACTGGCAGACCCGCTGGGAGACCGCCGAGCCGCGGTCCTTCCGCCGGGTCGAGCAGGCGGACTGGGACCACCCACGGCGGACGGACTGGGTGGCCCGGGTGGACGCGGCAGTGGCCGCGGCCGCCGCCGACGGCCCGGTGGTGCTGGTCGCCCACAGCCTGGGCTGCGTCACCGCGGCCCACTGGGCGGCCACCGCACCGGCCGGCCGGACCGCCGCCGTCCGGGGCGCGCTGCTGGTGGCCCCGGCCGACGTGGACACCGCCGAGGTCCCGGAGCTGGCGGACTTCCGTCCGGTGGCGCTGGCGCGCCTCCCGTTCCCGGCCGTCGTGGTCTCCTCGACCGACGACCCGTGGGTCTCCGCCGAGCGGGCCCGCGCCTTCGCCGCCGCCTGGGGCGCCCGGTACGTCGAGCCGGGCGCGTACGGGCACCTCAACGCCGACTCCGGGCTGGGCGACTGGCCGGAGGGCCGCGAGCTGCTCGCCGGACTGTGACCGCGGCGACGGGGGGAACGGGGGCAGGGAGACGATGAACCGGAAGACGAGGACCGGGCGCCGCCCGCGGGCCAGGCGCGTCCTGGTCCGGCTGCTGGCGGCCGGCGGGCTGGTCGCCGTCCTGCTGTACACCGAGGGGCAGTGGGAGAGCCGCTCGGGCGGACGGATGCTGGTCGCCGACCTGCTCAACCGGCCCGAGCTGCTGCTCGGCGGGGCGCTGGCCGCGCTGATCGCGGCCGCCTGGCTGGGCGACCTGCGCGCCGCCGTGCGGACGGCCACCCGGACGGTCACGGTGGCCGCCGGGGTGGTGTTCCTGCTCGGTGTGCTGTCCGCCCACAAGGTGTCGGCGGCCGAGACCCGCAGCCGGGAGGACGCCCCGGCCGGGGCCGAGAGCGTCCTGGTGGTGGTGCACCGTTCGTACACCACCGGGCCGGGGGCGTACGAGCACTGGCAGGTGCTGCTGGAGAGCGGCGCGGGCTGGTCGGCCCGGCGCTGGTCGCTCGCGGACGTCGGCGGGGGCCCGGACGACGCCCGGCTGGTGGAGGCGAGCTGGACCGGACGCTCCCAGATCACCGTGGTGACCGACTCCTACCGGCGGGTGTTCAACCTCGACCAGGACAGCGGGGAGCCGGTCGAGGCGCGGTAGCCCGGCGGCGCGGGACGGCGGTGCGCGGGACGGCGGTGCGCGGGACGGCGGCTCACCCCCGCCCGAGGCCCAGCGCGTGCGCGCCGAGCGCCAGCAGCGCCGCGTTTCCGGCCGCGCCCAGCGCGGCGGCGGACAGGAACCGGGCCGCCGTGCCCTGCGGGTAGGGGTTGAAGGTCATCGCGGACACGAAGCCCGGCATCGTCCACACCACCGCCGTCCACTGCCATCCGGCGCCGCCTCCCCGCGTCCCGGCGCGGATCTCCCGGGCGGCGGCGAGGCCGATCAGCAGGGAGCCCGCCAGGTAGCCGGTCGAGGGGCAGAGGACGGCGGGGACGCCGAGGAAGCTGTGCGGCATGCGGCCATCGTCCGCCGACGGGCCCCGGCCCCGCATGAGTACGGATACTCATGCGGGGCCGGGCGGTCAGCCGTCGTCGGCGTCACCGGTCGTCGGCGTCACCGGTCCGGTCGCCGCGGTCACCGGTCCGGTCGCCGCGGTCACTGGTCCTCGGAGCCGGTGGCGTCGGGCGGCGTGACCGGCCCGGTACGGCCGGGGGCCGGGTTCACGCCGCGCGGCCTGCCGGTGCTCCCCCATCCGCCGGTGGCGGGAGCGCCGGTGCAGCCGGCCGGGCCCGGCGAGGCGCCGGAGGTGGTGCAGTTGCCGTCCCGCCGCACCGGGTCCGGGACGTAGACGGTGGTGAACTCCTTCTCCGGCATGCCGCGGACCGCGTCGCTCATCGCCTGCTGCCAGATCGGCCCGGGGCCGGTGGCACCGAAGACCTCGGCCTGGTACTTGCCGCCGATCCGGATGTTGCGCATCGGCACCTTGGTGCCCGGGCTTCCCAGCCAGACCGATCCCGCCAGGTTGCCGGTGTAGCCGGTGAACCAGGCCGACTTCTTCTCGTCCGTGGTGCCGGTCTTGCCGGCGATCTGGCGGCCGTCGTCCAGGCCGAGGTCCCGTGCGGTGCCGCCCTTCTCGGTCACCCCGAGCAGCACGCTGTTGATCACGTCGGCGGTGTCCTCGGACATCGCCGGGGTGCACCGGGCCGGCGGCACCGGGACGTCGGTGCCGGCCACGGTGGTGATCCGGCTGATCGCCGTCGGCGCGCAGTAGGTGCCCCGGGCGGCGAAGGTCGCGTAGACGTTGGCCATGGTCAGCGGGCTGACCTCCTGGGTGCCGAGGCCGAGCGCGGGCACCTCCTCGAGCGGATCGCCGCTCGCCTTGCCCGTCATGCCCAGCTTGTTGGCCATCTGCTTGACCGCGCAGAGGCCGATCTCCTGCTCCATCTGCACGAAGTAGGTGTTCACCGAGAGCGCCATCGCCTGCTTGAGCTCGTACGGGCCGACCTCGGAGGTGCTCTCGTTGGGGATGATCCCCTCCTTCTTGCCCTTGTTGAGGTTCTTCCAGGTGCCGTCGCAGGTCCTCATCGTCGGCCAGTCCATCCGGTTGGGCGAGTCGTACCGCTGGGTGGACGTCAGGCCCGCCTCCAGGGCCGCGGCGGCCACGATCGGCTTGAAGTTGGAGCCGGGCTGGAAGCCGATGCCGCCGCCCATCGCCGCGTCCACGTTGTAGTTGACGACGGTCTCGTTCTTCTCCTTGGCCAGGCCGTACGGGCGGGTCTGCGCCATCGCCAGGATCCTGCCGCTGCCGGGCTCGACCATCGTCATCGCCGCCGAGACCGGGTCGGTGACGTACACCTTGGTGGAGACGGCCTTCTGGGCGGCGGCCTGCTTGTCCGGGTCCAGGGTGGTGTAGATGTTCAGGCCGCCGGTGTCCCACAGCTTCTTGCGGTCGGCCGCGCTCTTGCCGAACGCCGGGTCCTGCTTGACCACGTGCCGCACGTAGTCGCAGAAGAATCCCATGCCGGCCTGCGCGGTGATGCAACCGTTCTGCGGGTCCTTGTAGTTGAGGCCCAGCGGGGCGGCCTTCGCCTCCTTGGCCTGCGCCGCGGTGATGTGCTTGTTCTCCACCATCTTGTCGATGACGGTGTCGCGACGCTTCTGGGCGGCCACCGGGTGGAGCTTCGGGTCGTACTGGGACGGGTTCTGGACCAGCCCGGCGAGCATCGCCGCCTCGGGGAGGTTCAGGTCCTTGGCGTCCTTGCTGAAGTAGCGCTGGGAGGCGGCCTGGATGCCGTACGCCTGGTGGCCGTAGAAGGTGATGTTGAGGTAGTTGGTGAGGATCTGCTCCTTGGTCAGGTCCTCCTCCAGCTTGATGGCGTACCGGAGTTCCTGGATCTTGCGGCCGAGCGTCTTGCGCTGCGCCTCGCGCACCGCCTCCACGTCGTCCCCGGCCTTCTCGACGTTGACGTTCTTCACGTACTGCTGCGTCAGGGTGGAGGCGCCCTGCACGGTGGTGCCGCTCTCCGCGTTCTTGCTGATCGCGCGCAGGATGCCCTTGAGGTCGACGGCGCCGTGCTCGTAGAAGCGGGCGTCCTCGATGTCCACCTGCGCCGTGCGGATCAGCGGGGACATCTGGTCGGCGGATATGACGGTGCGGTCACGCTCGTACACCTTGGCGATCAGACCGCCCTTGGCGTCGAAGATCTGCGTCGCCTGACTCAGCGGCGGGGCCTTGAAGTCGTCCGGGATGCTCTCGAAGCCCTCGGCGGTGTTCTTCGCCCCGATTCCGACCGCCCCGGCCGCCGGGAGGATCAGGCCCGCCAGCAGCACGCCGCCCAGCACGCTGGCACCGAGGAAGGTGGCCGCGTGGCGCAGGATGCCGATCGGAGTCTCGCGGCGCCTCGGGCGGGGCACCCAGGTGTCGCCCGGGCCCGAGGCGGCGGCTATGCGGCTCTTCGGTGACATAGATCGAACATTACGGCCGTCAACAGGCCGTGTGGAGCGGGTGTTGGCGAAGGATTGTCACAAAATCGCGACGGCTTGGACTCATTTCCGAGGGCCGAACGGGTGCGCCCGCCGGGGCAAGGGTCGTTCGCTCACGGCCGGTCGCCCCGGCGGGCGGCCTCCCTCGTGACGCGGCGCCCTGCTCAGAGGCCGAGCAGGCCCGGCTCACCCGGGCAGGGTCGCGAGCACTGCCGTCAGGGCGTCCGGCCGCTGGTCGACGGGCAGGTGCCCGACCCGGCGGAAGGCGCAGCCGAGCGCCGTCGCGCCGCCGTCGCAGGTCTGGTCGTCGCCGACCATCAGGACCTCGGCCGGGGCGAGGCCGAGTTGTTCGCAGGCGGTCTCGAAGATCGCCGGGTCGGGCTTCTGGGCGCCGACCTCGTAGGACAGCACGTAGACGTCGACCAGGTCCGCCAGCCCGTGCTCGCGGAAGACCGGGCGCAGGTCCCAGCCGATGTTGCTCACCACCGCGACCGGCACGCCCCGGTGGCGCAGCGCGCGCAGCACGGCGGCGGTGTCCGGGTACGGGCGCCAACTCGCGGGCGCCAGATGGGACTCGTAGAGGGCGTCCACGTCGAGGGCGGCGGGCGGCTCGGCGGCGCGGGTCAGCTCGGTGTACGCGGCGCGGTGCAGCGTGGGGGTCAAGTCCCTGGTGTCCCAGGCCTCCTGGACCTCCGGCGGGATGCGTCGCGGCGTCACTCCACCCGGCAGCGCGCCGAACTCCTCCAGCCGGGAAACCAGTTCGGTCTCCTCGTGGGCGGGCAGCCGCAGGCCGGTGGCGGCGAGGTGGGCGGCCAGCCATTCGGCGGTGGAGACGACCCTGAAGAGGGTGCCGGAGAAGTCGAACATCACGCCTTTGGTCATGGGTCCGAGCCTACGGCCTGTCGTGCCGGTCAGGGCAGGGTGAGGACGCGCGGGCCGTCCTCGGTGACGGCGACGGTGTGCTCGATGTGGGCGGCCCGGGCGCCGTCGACGGTGCGCAGGGTCCAGCCGTCCGGGTCCGTGCGGTGGTCGTCGCGGCCGCCGGCCAGCAGCATCGGTTCGATGGCCAGCACCAGGCCGGGGCGCAGCGGGTAACCCCGGCCCGGGCGGCCCTCGTTGGGCACGTGCGGGTCCTCGTGCATCCGGCGGCCGATGCCGTGCCCGCCGTAGCCGTCGAGCAGGCCGTACCGGGCGGCCCGGGCGACGGTGCCGACCGCGTGGGCGATGTCCCCGGTCCGGTTGCCGACCACGGCGGCGGCGATGCCCGCCTCCAGGGCTCGCCGGGTGGTCTCGATCAGGGCGGTGTCCTCGGGCCGGGCGGTGCCGACGGTGAAGCTGACGGCGGAGTCCCCGGCCCAGCCGTCCAGGACGGCGCCGCAGTCGATGCTCACCAGGTCGCCGTCGCGCAGCCGGTAACCGTCCGGGATGCCGTGCACCACGGCGTCGTTCACCGAGGCGCAGATGACGGCGGGGAACGGGACGGGGGCGAAGGAGGGGCGGTAGCCGAGGAACGGCGAGGTCGCCCCGGCCGCCTTGAGCACGCCGCGTGCCACCTCGTCCAGGTCCAGCAGGCTGACGCCGACGGACGCGTGCTCCCGGACGGCGGCCAGCGCGTTCGCCACCACCCGCCCGGCCTCGCGCATCGCGGCCAGCGCGGTGTCCGACTTGAGTTCGACCATGGCGAGACCTCCCCTGGAGCCAATTCTTATACCGGTATTTGTATCACGCTCCAGGTGGGTCGCCGCCGCCCATCGGCTCCGCGGCCCCGGCCGGGGGCGCGCGATGCCCGGCGGGAGGCCTCGGGCACGCCTTAGACTCGACGCCATGGTGAGGACTCCGCTGACCCCGTGGGAGCGCGAGCGTGGGGAGCGCTTCGGGGCGCTGCTGCGTGAGGCGCGTGGCGATCGCAGCATGGTCGAGGTGGCGGCGGTGGCCGGCGTCTCGGCGGAGACGCTGCGCAAGATCGAGACCGGACGGGCGCCGACGCCGGCCTTCTTCACCATCGCGGCACTGGCCTTCGCGCTCGACCTGTCGCTGGACGAGCTGGCCGCCGCCTGCGCGCCGCCGGCCGACGGCGGGCACGGCGAGGCGCTCTCCGCCTGACGCGCGGCGGCCCGCCCGGCGCGGGGTGCGCGGGGTGCGCGGGGCGGGCCGTCGTCGTGGTGCGTCCGGTGCCGTGGTTCAGCCGACCGAGCTGTTGTAGTTCTCGATCGCCGGCTGGAGCTCCTTCGCGGCGTCGGCCAGCGCCTGCTGGGCCGGCTTGGTGCCCGCGATGGTCTGCTCGATCGCCGTCTCGACGCCCTTGCGGGCCTGCGGCATCACGCCGAGCAGGCAGCCGGCCGTGGCCGGGGTGGGCTTGGTGGCCTTGAGCTGGTCGATCGCGGTCTGGAACTGCGGGTACTTGGCCACCCACTCCTTGTCCTTGGGGTCGTCCAGGGACTTCGTGTTGACCGGGAAGTAGCCGGTGCCGGTGTGCCAGACGGCCTGCTGCTCGGGGGCGGAGACGAACTTCTCGAACTCCCAGGCGGCGCGCTTCTCGGCGTCCGAGTGGCCCGGGCCGCTGATCCACAGCGAGGCCCCGCCGATCACCGGACCGCCCTGGTCGGCGGCGGTCACCTTCGGGAAGGCCGCGGTGCCGACGGTGAACTTCGCCGCCTCGGTGTAGCCGCGCAGCACGCCGGTGGACTCCAGGTGCATCGCGACCGTCCCGGCCTTGAACGCGGCCTGGGCGTCGTCGGTGGTGCGGCCGGTGTTGGCCGCGTAGCCGCCCTTGACCAGGTCGGCCCACCACTGGACGATCCGGGCGCCCTGGGCGGAGTCGAAGACGACCTTGCCCGCCTTGTTGGCGCGGCCGTTGTCGTTGTCGCAGTACATGGCGCCGGACTCGGCGAGCAGCTGCTCCACGAACCAGCCGTAGATGGCCGCGCCGAAGCCGTACCGGACGGTCTTCCCGTCGGCGTCCTTCTTGGTCAGCGTCTTGGCCAGCTCGCCCAGTTCGTTGAGGTCCTTGGGCGCCTGCGCCGGGTCGAGGCCGGCCTCCTTGAAGGCGTCGCTGTTCAGGTAGAGCAGCGGCATCGAGGAGTTGAACGGCATCGACTGGAGCTTGCCGCCGACCGAGTAGTAGTTGCGGATGTTGGCGTCCAGGTCGTCCAGCGAGTAGCCGTCCTTGTCGGCGAAGGCCTGGGCCGGGACGGTCTGCTTGGAGTCGATCATGAACCGGGTGCCGATGTCGTAGACCTGCGCCAGGGCGGGGGTGCCCTTCTGCTGCACCGCGGCCTTGTACTTGGTGACCAGCTCGTCGTACTTGCCCTGGAACTGCGCCTTGACCTCGATCTTGCCCTGGTGGGCGGCGTTGAACTGGCCGACCAGCCCGTTCAGCACCTCGGCGTTCTTGCCGGTCATCGAGTGCCAGAACTCGACGGTGGTGACGCCGGTGGCCTGGTCGAGCGCCTGGGCGCCGGGCACGCCGGCGTCGGCGGAGCCGCCGGAGCCGCCGGAGCCGGAGCCGCTGGAGCTACAGGCGGTCAGGGACAGGCCGGCCACCAGCAGGGCGGCGAGCGCGCGCGCACTCTTCTTCACGAGGGTTCTCTTTCTCGAACAGGTACGGAGGGGCGAGGACGAAACGGGTGCAGCGGAACGGGTACGGCGGTACGGCGGTGCGGCGGTCAGCGGACCGCGCCCGCGGTGAGGCCGCGGACGATGAAGCGCTGGCCGAAGACCACCAGGGCGAGGGTGGGCAGCAGCGAGAGCACGACACCGGCCAGGATCAGCCCGGGGTCGGCCATCTCGGCGTCGCGCAGCGAGGTCAGACCGATCTGGAGGGTCTGCATCTCCGCCGTGCGGGTGATGATCAGCGGCCAGAAGTACTGGTTCCAGGCCGACAGGAAGACGTAGATCGACAGCGCCGCGAGGGCGGGCTTGTTGAGCGGGACGACGATCCGCCACAGGAACCGCCAGTGGCCCGCCCCGTCGATCCGGGCGGCGTCGCGCAGTTCGCCGGGCAGCTGGCGGAACGCCTGGCGCAGCATGAAGGTGCCGAAGCCGGAGGCCAGGAAGGGCAGCACCAGGCCGAAGTAGGTGTTGCCGAGCCCCCAGTCGGACAGCGTCAGGTAGTTGGGGATGATGATGGCCTCCCACGGGACCATCAAGGTGGCCAGGAACACCCCGAACACCGCGGCCCGCGCCTTCATCGGCAGGAAGACGAACGCGTACGCGGCGAGCACTGAGGTGAACAGCTGGGCGAGGGTGATGGCGGTCGCCACGATCGCCGAGTTGGCGTACTGGCGGGCCAGCGGGATGGCGTCCACGGCGCCGGAGAAGTTCCGTCCGGTGACCGAGTGCGGCACCAGCGCCGGCGGGTAGGAGGAGAGTTCGGACGGGCCCATGAAGGCACCGGCGATCGCGTAGTACACCGGGAAGGCCACGGTGACCACGGCGACGGCGAGCAGCAGGTAGACGGCGGCGCGGCCGAGCAGGTCGCGCGGGGAGCGCCCGGCGAGGGCCCGGGGGCGCGGGCGGGGCGGCGCGGCCTCCGGCTTGGTGCCGGTGGTCAGGGTGGTCACGAGTAGTGCACCTTCCGCTCCAGGACGCCGAACTGGACGGCCGTGCAGGCGAGGACGACCACGAGCAGCACCACGGCCTGGGCGCTCGCGGTGCCGAAGTCGCTGGAGCCGTAGGCGAAGGCCTTCTCGTAGACGGAGTAGACGAGGGTCCGGGTGGAGCCGTCCGGCCCGCCCTTGGTGAGGATGTGGATCTGGCCGAAGCTCTGGAGCGCGTGGACGGTGGAGACCACGGTCAGGAAGAACAGGTTCGGGCCGAGCATCGGGATCGTGATCGAGCGGGCCAGCCGCAGGCCGGAGGCACCGTCGATGCGGGCCGCCTCCACCACCTCCCCCGGGATCGAGCCGATGCCCGCGGAGAGCACCAGCACGTTGTAGCCGAGGCTCATCCAGACGGTGGTGACGGCCACCGAGAACAGCGCGTAGCGGGAGTCGGTCAGCCAGCCGATCGGGCCGAGGCCGACCTGCGAGAGCAGGCCGTTGAGCACCCCGCTGGCGGGGTTGAAGAACACCGCGAAGACCACCGAGGCGCTGGCCACCGAGAACGCGAAGGGCAGTGCGAAGGCCGAGCGCAGCAGCCGCACGCCCCGGATCCGGTTCTCCAGGAGCAGCACCAGCACCAGTGCGCCGAGCACCCCGGGCACCACGGTGAGCAGCGTGAACAGCGCCGTGGTCAGCAGGGTGCGGCCGAAGTCGGCCGAGGCGAACAGGTCGGTGTAGTGCTTCGTCCCGACGTAGCGGGAGGGCGCCCCGAAGAGGTCGTTGGCGTGGGCGCTCAGGTAGAGGGTCCGCCCCAGCGGATAGCCGATGAAGAGGACGAAGACCACCAGGGAGGGCAGCAGGAAGGCCCAGGCGAGCCCGTGCTCGCCCCAGCGGCCTCCCCGGCGTGGTGCTGGGACGCGGCCCGGGAGGGTCGCGGTGTGCGGTGCGGTCGGCATCTGTCGCGCGTCCGCCTTTCGTGATGTCGGTTCCGGCCGAAACCGTGTCCTGCCCACACGACGGCGCGGGAACCCCGTGATGATCAATGGGTGTCGGCGGGATTACGCGTTCGCGTCAGATCCGGCCGGACGTGCGCGGACGGGCCGTGGAGGGCGGCGGTCCGGCCTCCAGGCGGTTCACCGCCTTGTCGTAGGAGTGCCGTACGGTGCGCTGGTGGACGAAACGGAATTCGACTTCCCGGCCGCGATGGCCGAAAGCGTGCGCTCCCGGGAGGGCGCCTGGGAGCTCGTCAGGGGCTTCGCGGCGTACTGGGGCGAGCCGCTGGGGCCCGACGACGGCTTCACGGACGCGGAGCTGGACGCGGCCGAGCGCCGGCTCGGCCTGCGGCTGCCGGCCGCGCTGCGCGAGGCGTACCGGCTGTTCGGCCGGCGCGCCGATCTGACCAGCAGTCACGACGTGCTGCTGACGCCGGAGGAACTGCACGTGCTGGACGGCGCGCTGGTGTACCGGGCGGAGAACCAGGGCTGCATGCACTGGGGCGTTCCGCTGACGGACCTCGGCCGGGAGGATCCGCCGACGGTGGCCCGGCTCGACCTGGCGGACAAGTCGCAGGAGCGGTGGGAGCCGTGGGAGGAGCGCTTCACGACGGCGGCCGTGACGATGGCGATGATGGAGAAGCTGCTGGAGGACGTCGAGTTGTCCGACTGCCTCGAATCCGAGGAGGATCTTCCGGGCGGCTTCCGGGAGTTGCCGGCGCTCGGCCGCAACTTCCGCTGGTACCAGGGGCCGGGAGCGCTGGTCGGGGTGGCCGGGGACGCCTGGGTGGCGGCCCGGGCACGCACCCCGGAGGCGCTGGAGGCGCTCTACGAGGAGGTGCCCGGGCAGTGGCTGAACGGTTGAGCGGTCGAACGGCTGAGAGGTTGAGCGGTTGAGCGGTTGAGCGGTTGAGCGGCTTGTCGACCGGGTGGCCGAGCAGCCGGACGGTCAGGCGCTGATGCCGCCGTCCAGCACCAGGTCGGTGCCGACGGCGAAGCCCGACTCCGGCGAGGCGAGGTACAGGGCCGCGGCCGCCGCTTCCTCCAGCGCCCCGACCCGGCCGATCGGGACCTCGACGGCCATCCGCTCGGCCTTCGCCCCGGCGCTCTCTCCGGCGCGGCTGGACATGCCGGTGTCCATCGGGCCGGGGCTGAGCACGTTGATCCGCACGCCCTCGCCGATGTGGTCGCGGGCGGCGGTGCGGGTCAGCGCGGTGACGGCGGCCTTGCTGGCGGCGTAGGCGGCGATGCCGTCACCCCGCTTGTGGAAGCCCAGGCTGGAGGAGACGTTGACGATCGCTCCGCCGCCGTGGGCCCGCATGTGGCCGATCTGCGGCTGCATCGCCAGCAGGGTGCCGGTCACGTTGACGGCGAACACCCGCTGGAACTCGGCCTCGTCGATGTCGGCGACCTTGCCGGCCGCGCCGAACACCCCGGCGTTGTTGACGGCGACGTCCAGGCCGCCGAACCACTCGACGGTCTCCCGGACCAGCCGGGCGGCGTCCTGGGCGTTCGTCACGTCGCCGGTCAGCGCGACGGCCTTGCCGCCGGCCCGCTCGATCAGGTCGACGGTCTCGGCCAGCGGGCCGGCGCCGCGCCCGGCCACCGCGACCCGGGCGCCCTCCCGGGCGAAGGCGAGCGCGATGGCCCGGCCGATGCCGCTGCCGCCGCCGGTGACCAGGACGGACTTGTCGGCGAAACGCGTGGTCATGAGGTCGACTCCTTGATCCGGGTGATGCGTTCGGGTGTGCTGGGGCCCGCGGTCCGCGGCCGGGCGACGGCATCGCCGCCGCCGGTCGCGCCGACCGCGGGCGGCGCGGTGCCGTACCGGCCGGTAGTGATGACAGTCACGTAAAACCCTTCCCCCTATTGAGACCGTTCGGTCCAGAATGAGCGCAGAAGAAAGTGCCGGCCGAAGCCGGCGGAGCGTCAGCCCAGCAGCGCCAGCGCCTGCTCGGCGGCGTCCCGCGCCCGCGGCCCGCCGTCAGCGGTCTTGCCCACCACCCGGATGCCCTGGAGCAGCACCACCAGCATCCGGGCGAGCGCCCTCGGCTCGCGCCCGGCGGCCAGTTCGCCCTGGGCGGCGGCGCGCACCAGGGCGGCGGTGAGCAGCGTCTCCAGCCGGTCGAAGCTCGCCTCCACCCGGCGCGACGCGGCCGGGTCGCGCGGAGCCAGCTCCACCGCGGCATTGGTGACGAAGCAGCCGAGTTGACGCTCCCGCTCCCCCGCCGCGGCATAGTGACGGACCAGCGCGCGAACCGCCGGAAGCGCCGGGCCGGGCTGGGACAGCTCCTCCAGCAGCACCGCGTCACTCTGCTCGCAGTAGCGCTCCAACGCCCGCAGGTAGAGCTCGTGCTTGCTGCCGAAGGTCGCGTAGACGCTGGCCCGGGCGATGCCGAGCCGCTCGACCAGGTCGGCCATCGAGGTGGCCTCGTAACCGCGCTGCCAGAACAGCTCCAGGGCCGCCTGCAGCGCCGCGTCCGGGTCGAATTCCTTCGTTCGCGCCATGCCGGGAACGCTAGCCCTTTCTGGACCGGTCGGTCAAGAAAGAGCGATGAGTGGTCCAGACCTGATCTCTGACGGAGCATTGCCAATTGGACTAGACCATAGCTACCCTTGCCGCTCCCCATCCCTCCTTCCCCCACAGGAGGCGTTTCGCATGTCCGCACACCGTTCCACCTCTCCCCAGCAGGTCGCAGACGCAGCCAGACCCGTCGTGCTGACGGCGTTCCGGATCGTCATCGGCCTGCTCTTCGCCTGCCACGGCGCCGCCTCCCTGTTCGGCGTGCTCGGCGGCGCCAAGGGCGGCGGCACCGTCCCGTTCGGCCAGTGGCCGGGCTGGTGGGCCGCGCTGATCCAGCTGGTCGGCGGCACCCTGGTGCTGCTCGGCGCCGGCACCAGGGTGGCCGCCCTGCTCTGCTCCGGCTCGATGGCCTACGCCTACTTCACCGTCCACCAGGAGCACGCGCTGCTTCCCCTGCAGAACGGCGGCGAGCCCTCGGCGATGTTCTGCTGGGCCTTCCTGGCCATCGCGGCACTCGGCTCCGGCCCGTACGCCCTGGACCGCGTGCTCGTCCGCCGCCCGGCGGCCACCGCCGCCGAACCGGCCGCCCGTCCGACGTCAGCGGTCTGACGGACCGTCGGCAGCCAGGCGGCGCTCGACCGAGGCGACCTTGGCGGTGAGGCCGTCGGTGACCCCGGCCCGGTCGTCGATCTTGATGACCGTGCTCACCCGGTCGCTGTGCGCCTTCACCGCCTCGATCGCCCGCTTGATCACCGGCATCACCTCGTCCCACTCCCCCTCGATGCTGGTGAACATCGCGTCCGTGCGGTTCGGGAGACCGCTCTCCCGCACCACCCGGACGGCGGCGGCCACCGCCTCCCCCACGTCCTCGCCGATCCCCAGCGGGGTCACCGAAAAGGCTGCGATCACGGCTCTGCGCTCCTTGTGGTCGACGGCACCGGTCGCGGGCGCGGGCGGCCGCCCCGCCCCCGGCCCGCCCCGCGGGGCGCCCACCCACGGGCGGGGGCGGGGCGCCCCCCACCC